>DATFCO010000342.1:0-19858 GCA_035253005.1 Rhodanobacteraceae bacterium | reverse complement strand
GACAACGAAACCCCGCGCCACCGCGTGCTGCTGCACGCGCACCGGATCGCCAACCGCTGCGTCACCAATGCCGAATACCGCGCTTTCATCGAGGATGGCGATTATCGCAAACCGGCACTGTGGCTGGCCGAAGGCTGGGATACCGTGCAGCGCGAAGGCTGGCGGCGGCCCTTGTATTGGAGCGAGGACCTGCAAAGCGAATTTACGCTGGCGGGCGAACAGCCGATCGATCCGCACGCGCCGGTGTGCCACGTCAGTTTCTTTGAGGCCGATGCCTTCGCGCGCTGGGCTGGTGCGCGTCTGCCGCTGGAGAGCGAATGGGAAGCACTGACGCAGGAACAAGCCCTCGCCGGCAACTTCGCTGATGACGGCGCGTTGCATCCGTTGCCGGCGCACGGCGACGACGAAATGCCGCTGCAATTGTTCGGCGATGTTTGGGAATGGACATCCAGCCCCTACGTCGGCTATCCCGGCTACGAACCGGCCGCGGGCGCGCTGGGCGAATACAACGGCAAGTTCATGTGCGGGCAGTGGGTGCTGCGCGGCGGTTCCTGCGCCACGCCGGCCGGACACGTGCGCGCCAGTTATCGCAACTTCTTCCCTCCGCATGCGCGCTGGCAATTCAGCGGCATCCGACTGGGACGCGACGAATGAACGCCACCGTTCCCTTGCGCGCGCTGCAACTGAACGACCGGCAGCCGGCCCTTGTCGAGATGCGCGCCGACGTGCTGCACGGCCTGGCGCAAAAGCCGAAGCGATTGCCGAGCAAGTATTTCTACGACGCACGCGGCTCGGAATTGTTCGAAGCGATCTGCGAGCAGCCCGAGTACACATTGACCCGCGACGAGCTGGCGATCATGCGCGCATACGCGGGCGAAATCGCAGATGCGCTCGGACCGCAAGTGTTGCTGGTGGAATACGGCAGCGGCTCCGGTTTGAAGACGCGGCTGCTGCTGAAACATTTGCACGAGCCCGCGGCTTACGTGCCGGTGGAGATCGCGCGCGAAGCACTGCTCTCCAGCGTCGCCGAGCTGGCGGCGGAGTTTCCGCGCATCGAAATTTTGCCGGTCTGCGCGGATTTCACCCGGACGGTCATGCTGCCAAGACCGCGCCGCTCGCCGCGCCGCACGGTCGTCTATTTCCCCGGTTCCACGCTCGGCAATCTGGAAACGTCCGAGGCCGTACGCCTGTTGCGGAAGATGCGCGCGGAAATGGGTTGCGATGGAGCTGCGCTGATCGGTATCGATCTGAAAAAGGATCGCGCTGCGCTGGAAGCGGCCTACAACGACGCCGCGGGCGTGACCGCCGAATTCACGCTCAACATGCTGGTGCGTTTCAACCGCGAATTGGGCGCGGATTTCGACTCGTCAGCGTTCCGCCATCGCGCGCGCTGGAACGCGCTGGCCGGCCGCATCGAAACGCATCTGGTCAGCACGCGCACACAGACCGTACGCGTGGCCGGGCATGCTTTCGGTTTCGACATCGGCGAGGCGATGCTGGTCGAATACAGTTGCAAGTACACGCCGGAAGAATTCGCAATGCTCGCGGTTCGCGCGGGTCTGCGGGTGAAGCGCACCTGGGAGGACGCGCAACGCCGTTTCAGCGTGCAGTTGCTGGAGCCTGCGAAGACCTGATCGGTATCGATGCAAAACATCGCCACCGCGCATGAGGCCCGAACTTGCGGCCGGCGATGTGACGGATTCCGCTGGGCAAGCGCGCGCGCTTGCGTACAATGCGCGACCTTTGCCACCACGAGCCACCGAATGTCCGCAGCCGGATACGAACTGAAATTCCAGGACCACGGCGACTACCTGCGCGTGGTGATCGACGGTGTGCAAGATTCGCTGGAGATGAGCCTCGCGTACTGGAACGAGATCGCGGCCGAATGCGAGCGGCGGGGCACGCGCGCACTGCTGGTGCTGGATCAACTGCCGGGAGAGCCGATTCCGCCGCAGGATCAGGATCGGGTCATCCAGGCGTTGCGCGAAAGCTACATGCGGCAGGTGCGCGTGGCGTATTGCGAAGCCGATTCGGTGTATCTGCCGCAGGCCGAATACGGCGAGCTGGTCGCACGCGAAGCCGGCTACACCGTGCGCGTGTTCGCCAGCGAACGCGAAGCGGAGTTGTGGTTGCGGTATGGGGTGAGCTAGTGCGCCAGCCGATGCCTTGACTGCGCGCGCCGGGAGCGCGCGCGAACAGCGAAGCTGGCCCGAGCGCAGCGAAGGGCGAGCGCCACGGATGGCGCGAGTAATGGCATCGGCTGCACTAGCGAGCCGCCCGCATGAGGATGTGCGGGCAGGAAAGTGATCCAGGGATGGCTGCTTGCTGATCGCTTAGCTCCTGTGCATTTCGGCACGCCCGCAGGATCGGGATTTTCGGCTACCCTCGCGCGACAAATCGCCGGGGTAGCAGCATGCGCAGGGAATTGATCGGATTCATCACGGCACTGACCGTGTGTGGCGTCACATCCGCGCAGGTGGACAACACCTACGCGCGTGACCCGCAGCAGCCGGTCGATCAGGCCTACACGGCCAAGATCGCGCAGTACACCACACGGCCGGAATTCAATTCCCCGCTGACGAATTACCTGCCGGCATCGAGCAGTGTTCCGACGCCGGAGAAAGTGCTGGGCGACGTCGCCGGTGCTCCGAACATGCTGCCCTATGCCGAAGACGTGTATCGCTACTTTCGCATGCTCGCCGCGGCGACGCCGCGCGTGAAGGTGTTCTCGATCGGCAAGACTGAGGAAGGCCGCGAAATGATCGCGGTGGCCATCGCCGATGAATCGCTGATGTCGCAACTGGATGCGAACAAGGCGCAGCTGGCGCAATTGGCCGACCCGCGCACGTTGAACATGGATGATGCCAAGGCCGCGGCGTTGATCAAACAAACCACGCCGGTCTATTACATCACCGGCACCATCCATTCCACCGAAACCGGCGCGCCGACCGCGCTGATGGAACTCGGTTATCGGCTGGCGGTGGATGACGCGCCGTACATCCAGTACATCCGCAAGCACGTGATCACGCTGATCACGCCGGTGGTGGAAGTGGACGGCCGCGACCGCATGGTGGATCTCTACAAGTGGCACCGCGCGCATCCGGACGAGCAGTATCCGCACCTGGTCTACTGGGGCCATTACGTCGCGCACGACAACAACCGCGACGCGATGGGCGTGACGCTGGATCTGACGAAGAACGTGCTCGACACCTACGTCGATTGGCACGCGCAGGTGCTGCACGACCTGCACGAATCGGTGCCGTTCCTGTACGACAACACCGTGGGCGACGGGCCCTACAACGCGTGGATCGATCCGATCCTCACCGGCGAGTGGCAGCAGCTCGGCTGGAACAACGTCGAGCAGATGACCAAGTTCGGCATGCCCGGCGTGTTCACGCACGGCGATTTCGACACCTGGAGCCCGGGCTATCTGATGTTCATCGCGGCGACGCACAACGGCATCAGCCGCCTGTACGAAACCTTCGGCAACGGCGGTGCCGACACGCAGGAGCGCATTCTCGATCCCGACGATTACGCGCGCACCTGGTACAAGCCCAATCCGCCGCTGCCGAAGGTGTTGTGGTCGCAGCGCGACAACAACAACTACGAACAAACGGGTCTGCTGACGGCGCTGTACTACTTCGCGCAGAACGGCCAGCAGTTCCTCGACAATTTCTGGCTGAAATCCAGGCGCTCGATCGAAAAACCGCAGTTGGCGGGTCCGGCCGCTTATGTTCTGCCCGCCGACGAGAAGCACAAAGGCGCGCAGGCACAATTGCTGCGCGTGCTGATGAAACAGCACGTGGAGATCAGCAGGGCGACGGCGCCGTTCACGGTGCAGGTGCCCGAACGCAACAGCAACTCGAAATCTTCGTCCAACAAGAGCGAAGACGAGACACCGCCGCGCGAGCAGACGGTGGCGCGCACGTATCCCGCCGGAAGCTGGATCGTGCGCATGGATCAGCCGTACTCGCGCATCGCCGACACCTTGCTGGATCGCCAGTACTGGGCGCCGGGCGATCCGCAGAAACATCCCTACGATGATACGGGCTGGTCTTTCGGGGATCTGTTCGATGTGGATGTCGCGCGCGTGACCGACAAATCCGTATTGAAAGCGCCGGTGCAGCGCGTGACCGATTTGTCATCGCCGGCGTTCGATCTCGCGTCGCTCGGCGTGCGCGGCAAGCTGCCGCGCATCGCGCTGATGCATACCTGGCTTTCGACTCAGACCGAAGGCTGGTGGCGGATGGCGCTGGACAAGCTGCATGTGCCTTACAGCTACATCAGCACTCAGGATGCCGCACGCGACCCGGATCTCCGTGGCAAGTACGACGTGATCCTGTTCGGACCGGTCGGTTACGCCAGCACGCAACTGATCGTGGATGGCTTGCCGATGTACGGCAATCCGTTGCCCTGGAAGAAGACCGAATTGACACCGAACCTGGGTGTGATCGATTCCACCGACGACATGCGTCCGGGCCTCGGCGAAACCGGTGTGGCCAATCTGAAGCGCTTCGTCGCCGAAGGCGGGCTGCTGGTGACGTCGGAAGACACGGCGCAGTTCGCGATCGATGAAGGATTGGCGCCAGGCGTGTCGACGGTGAAAGACAATGCGCGCGTGGTCGGCAGCGTATTGCGCGCGGAACTCGTCGATAACGATTCGCCCATCGCCTCCGGTTACGGCGACAGTTTTGCGCTATACAGCTCCAACGGTATGGCGTTCGATGTAAGCGATCAGACCGTCGGAAATCGGGGGCTCACCAGTGCGAAGGACTACAAGCGGCCTACAGGACGCGGTGGGCCGGACGAAACCGATGTACCGGAAGGCCGACCGTTTGCCGTTCCGCCGGAATTGCCCGATGCGAAGCCGTGGCAGGCACTGCCGTTGAATGCCGAGCAGAAACGCAACAACGTGTTCCTGATTCCGCAGGCGCAACGTCCGGATGTGATCGCGCGATGGGCAGATTCAGACAAGCTGCTGATCTCCGGCCTGCTGGACAACGGCGGCTCGATCGCGCAGCACGCGGCGGTGGTCGACGCGCACTACGGCAAGGGCAACGTGTTGCTGTTCGCCAACAATCCGATGTGGCGGGGCGAGACGATCGGCAGTTATGCAATGCTGTTCAATGCGATCGTGAACTACGACCGCCTGCACTGAGCGCGGATCAAAGGAAAGAGGCGAGGAAAGTCGATCGACCGCAACCGGTGATGCGATGCTCGGCATCGCACCACCGGGCCGACCCTCTTGGTCGAGCGGAAGCCGTCCCTGGTGTGCGGCCCTCCCTGGCCGCGTTTGCATCAATGCCAGGCTTCGTACTGCGATTTGGAAATGCAGCTGCCGTGTCCGGCGGCGTGCAGCCAGTCGTTGTAGAGCGGCAGGTACGCCTTGGCCGCTTCGTGGCTGATGCACTTCTTGCCATTGGCCAGCTGCGCGAAAGGCGGCTTGGGACCGTAGTCCTCGCCCGGCGGCATGCCGGAGTTCACCGTGATGGACGGGCCGATCTGCGCCGTATGCACGTCGGTAAGCGATCCGCTCGAGGCCGGCATCGAGCCCTGCTGAGCCATCGGCTGGGCCTGCTCGGCCGGAGCCATAGGCGCGGCAGGCGGCGCAGGCGGAACCGGTTGCGCGGGTTGAGCTGGCGGCGGTGGAGGGGGAGGCGGAGGCGGCGGGGCTTCCTGGGCTAGGGCGGCCGACCCCAACAGCGATGCCATGGTGAACGCGAGCACACGTGAACGGGCTTTCATTGAGGCTCTCCTTATCATCCGGATGGGAGAAATGGCGGACGGGCCGAGCCGCGCGGCGGCGCGATCATCCAGCCTGTCCAACTTACGCAGCAGCCGATTAATCCTAGCGGAATGGGGACCGGCAATCCGGGTGCACTGGCGCGGCTGAATACCTTGCAGTACGATCCGCGCGCTGAGTTAGCCGGGCTGCGGGGGATTGCGGTCCGATGGGGCTGGTTGCTGACCGTTGCAACGATCGCATCGCTGTCTTCAAGCGCTAGTCAGTGCAACACAGCGCATCCGCGAGGATGCGGTTTCATCCATCATCGAGTCGCAAGGAGTCAGTTATGTCGGATCGTCAGACCGGCACGGTCAAATGGTTCAACGATGCCAAGGGTTTCGGCTTCATCAGCCGGGAGAACGGCGAAGATGTATTCGTGCACTTCCGTGCCATCCAGGGCACCGGCTTCAAGTCGCTGCAGGAAGGCCAGAAGGTCACCTTCACCGTGGTGAAGGGCCCGAAGGGCCTGCAGGCCGACCAGGTGCAGCCCGCCTGAAAATCGTTGACAAAAAACTTCCAGCCCCGGCCTCGCGCCGGGGTTTTTTTATGTGGGAATGAATTCCAGCGCGAGTCCATTGATGCAATAGCGCAGTCCGGTCGGCGGCGGGCCGTCGTCGAACACGTGGCCCAGATGCGAAGCGCAACGGCGGCAGCGCACTTCGGTGCGCACCATCATCAAGCTGGTATCAGTGTCGGTGGTGATCGCGTTCGCGGTCAGCGGCCGCCAGAAACTCGGCCAGCCGGTGCCGGAGTCGAATTTGTTCTTCGATGAAAACAGCGGCAGCGCGCAGCCGGCACAGCGGTATACACCGGCGCGATGTTCATGGTCGAGCGGACTGCTGAAGGGCGGTTCGGTCGCGGCCTGCCGCAGCACGGCGTAACGCTGCGGCCCCAGCTTCTGCCGCCACTGCACGTCGCTGAGTTTGAACGTGGGCGACGAGTGCACGTCGACAGCAATCACGTCTTGCTGCGCGCGCGCGAGCAACGCCAATGTGCCGGCGGCGAAGCTGCCTGCACCGAGAAGCAGAAAACGGCGGCGGTCCATGCGTGTGCTCCGCTGGTCGCGATCGTTGCCAGATAGACCGCCGCCGCAGGATCCGGCTTACATCAACTGCCGCCGGTCGATGAAGCGACCGGCGCCGCGTTGCAGCTCTTGCCGTGCAATGCATCGGTCAGCAGTTTGCTCAATGCGCGGCAGCGGTTGTCCAGCGTCGCGCGCTTGGCCGGATCACGCGCGTCGCGCAGCAGGCCGTCGCGCATGGCTTCGTAACGCGCATCGATCTGGTCGGGCGGATAGATGCCGGCGGCGCGGTGGCAGGCCTTGTAAGTTGAGAGATACTGGTCGCAGGAGGCCACGCCGACCATCTCGCCCGGCGGTGCCGGTGTGGTTTCGGACGGGGCCGCCGGCTTGGCGGCGTGGCGCGGGATGACCGGCGCGGGTCTGTGTTGTTCCGATGCGGCGGTGGAGGAAGGCGACGGTGCCGTTTCGTGTTGCGGGTGGCTGGCGCAGGCGCCCAGCAGCAGCGCACTGGCGAGCGACAGGCTGAAGATGGATCGCGTCTTGATGGACATCGTGGGTTCCCTCTCGCGATGGCGTGGCGATTGAACGCGCGTTTGCGCTCGGCAAACACACAAACGCTCTCACGCGCCGGCGCAACGCGTGATGAACAGCGAGGGGAAGCGGAATCAGCGCGCTGCGCTGCGGTTCAATTCGCGCACGTTGGAAGCCGTATTGCCTTCGGACGAAGCGTGTGCGGCGCCCTGCAACTGCCGCACGCGCCGACCGCGGGTCAGCACGGCCTTGATCAGATGCCGCGGCAGAATCGGTTTGGTGAGGAAATCGTCACCGCCGGCCGCCAGCGCTTCGAAACGCGTTTCCGAATCCTGATCGCCGGACAGGAAGACGATGGCCGCGCCCGCCGCTTCGGGTTGTGCGCGCAGTGCCGAAACCAGACTCATGCCGTCCATGCCGGGCATGTAAAGGTCCACCAGTACAACTTCCGGCCTGAATTCGGAAAACTCCGCCAGCGCCTGCCGCGCGTCGGTGTGCAGGCGCGTCTCCACTCCGGCGTGGCGCAGCACGCTTTCGCAGAACATCGCCTGGCTGCGGTCGTCGTCGATGATCATGGCCCGCAACGGCGCGCTGTCGCGTTCGCGCAGCAACCGCGCCGCGCGTTCGGCCAGCCGCGCGGGTTCGCCTTCGAATTCGATCACCGCGTCCGCTCCGCCGCGCAATGCGCGCATGCGCTGTTCCAGCGAGTTGTCGCGCAGAAGGGCGGCGAACAGCGGGCGGCCCGCGCTGCCTCCGAGGTTCAGGGCGGCGCGCTCGAGTCTTTGCAATCCGTCCAGTTGCGCCTGATCCACCAGCACCACATGCATCGCATGTTCGGGCGGACGGCACAACGCGTCGTCCACGCTGGCGCGGGCGGTCATCGCGACCTGCCGTTCCGCCAATCGCAGCGACAATTCCGCGACCAGGGCGGCATCGTCGCTGACATACAGAAGGTGCGCGAGCCTCGATGGTCTGCTCGGGACAGATGCGGCGGCCGGTACCTCGGCAACCGTGGCATTTCCGGCCAGTGCGCCGCTCAGCCGCAGCAGCTTTTCGCGCTGGTTCGCGTCCGGGTTGCGGCCGTCCTCCACGAACGAGCACAGGTAAACCGAGAGTTCGACTGCTGCGCCGGCCAGCTCCGAATCGTGCAGGCCATCGGCGGCCGAGGCGATGCGGTCCAGATCGTCGTGCAGCGCGGCCACTTCGGCCAACGGCCAGCCGCGCTCCAGCATCGCGCGGAATTTCTGGTTCCATTCCGCGCCCCAAGTGCGGATCGCATCGGCCTTGCCGGATGCGGTATGCGAATTGTCCATGGTGTTCATCGGCGCCCCTGATCGCCTGAGAAATCACGGCCGCGAGCTTTGCCGCAGCCATCCCGGATGATGCAAGTGTCGCGCTGGATCCGTGCGGGCGAATGCCGCCTGCGTCACGAGTTTGCCTTTGGCCACAAATCGCGCCCGGCTTGCGCTTGGTGCGCGATCGCGCGAAGGTGCGGTGGAAAGGAGCGACGATGGCAGACATTCTTCTCTTGCAGGGCCGCGAACACGATCTCGGCGGTTTCCACGTGCGCCGGCTGCTGCCGCAGTTGCAGCGCCGCAGCATCGGACCTTTCGTGTTTTTCGACCACATGGGGCCTGCACGTTTTCCCGCCGGCATGGGCGTCGACGTGCGGCCGCATCCTCACATCGGGCTGGCGACGGTAACCTGGTTGTTCGAAGGGGTGATGCGCCATCGCGACACACTGGGAAGCGTGCGGGACATCGAGCCGGGCGCGGTCAACTGGATGACGGCGGGCCGCGGCATCGCGCATTCCGAGCGTACGCCGCCCGAGGCACGCATAGAAGGTGCGCCCCTGCACGGCATCCAGACCTGGGTGGCGCTGCCGCTGGCCGACGAGGAAGCCGAGCCGGCGTTCCACCATTCCGGTCCGGAGAAACTGCCGCGCATCGATCACCCCGGCGTGCAACTCACGGTCGTGGCGGGCAACGCGCACGGGTTGCGCGCGCCGGTGCCGGTATTTTCACCGACGCTCTATCTGGCGGGTGATTTGCGTGGGGGCGCCAGTTTCGAACTGGACGACCAGCACGAAGAGCGCGCGCTGTACGTCGTCGATGGCGCAGTAGAAATCGACGGCACGCGGATCGATGCACATACGCTTGCGGTGCTGCCGTCGATCGGTCCGGTGTCGATGTTCGCGCTCGTCGACGCTCGCATCGTGATCCTCGGCGGTGCCGCGCTCGATGCGCCGCGGCATCTGTGGTGGAACTTCGTGTCGTCCTCGCGCGAGCGCATCGAACGAGCCAAACGCGACTGGGTCGATGGAAAGTTCGGCCTGATCCCGAGTGACGATCAGGAGTTCATTCCCTTACCGGAGAAATAACCCTCCGTTCGTAGTGAGGTATCGAACCACGAACGGATTTTCGAAGCGACCAGATGGAATCAAAGTTCGCCAGCTTCCGCGAGTTCTATCCGTTCTATCTGGGAGAGCACAGCGACCGCCGCTGCCGGCGCCTGCATTTCGTCGGCTCATGGCTCGTGCTCACATCGATCGTCGTCGCGATCGTCACGCGCAACGCCTGGTGGTTGATCGGCGCGCCGTTGTGCGGCTACGGCTGCGCCTGGATCGGCCATTTCGTCTACGAGAAGAATCGTCCGGCGACCTTCACGCATCCGTTCTACAGCCTGGCGGGCGACTGGGTGATGTTCGCGCAGATATTGCGAGGTAAGGTTCGCCTCTGATCCATGACTTCCGTCCTATCGCGCAGCGCCGTCCGCAAGCGCACGCTGCGCGGCAGACGGAACCCTTCAATCCGCTGGGGAGAAACATCATGACCGCACGTGCCGTGATCGCCTTCGCGCTGCTGCTGTGTGTGGGCAGCGCCTGCGCCGCGACAGCCGACGAGTTGATCTCGAAAAACATCGCCGCGCGCGGGGGCGCGGACAAGCTCGCCGCGATCAAGACACTGAAGATGCAAGGTCAGGTGATCGCCGGCGGCGGCTTCAAGCTGAGCTATGCCGAATATCTGAAACGTCCGGACAAGTTACGCCAGGAAGCGAGCGTGCAGGGCCTGACGCAGGTGCAAGCATGGGACGGAAGCCGCGGCTGGAGCATCCAGCCCTTCGGAGGACGCAAGGATCCGATCCCGATGTCGGCGGACGACGCCAAGGAACTGGCGGAAGGCGCCGATATCGAAGGCGCCTGGGTGGATGCGGCCGCGAAGGGCAACACGGTCACGTACCTCGGCACCGAGGACGTGGACGGCACCAACGCGCATAAATTGCAGGTGCAGTTGAAGGACGGCAACACGCTGGTCGTCTATCTCGATCCGGACGCCTATCTGCCGATCCGCGAGATCGCGCGCCGCACCGTGCGCGGCACGCAGCAGGTCACGCAGACGGACTATGGCGACTACGAAAAAGTCGACGGCGTGTATTTCCCGTTCGCGATCACCACCGGACCGAAAGGCGGCACGTCCGATCAGATGATGCAGATCACCATCGACAAGGCGCAGGCCAACGTGCCCGTCGAGGATTCCGTGTTCGCGTTCCCGGAAAAGAATGCCGCGCCGGCTCAGCAGGGGAGCAAGTGACATGAAGCGCAATCAGATTCGCAACGCACTTGCATTGGCGGTTTCCTTGAGCGTGCTGTCGATCGGCGCGCAAGCCGCGACGACGGCGACCTTCGACAGCGGCGCGATTTCCGGGCTCAACG
This sequence comes from Rhodanobacteraceae bacterium, assembly GCA_035253005.1. Classification (GTDB taxonomy): domain Bacteria; phylum Pseudomonadota; class Gammaproteobacteria; order Xanthomonadales; family Rhodanobacteraceae; genus 66-474. The sequence continues at coordinate 8,809 of DATFCO010000342.1, read as the reverse complement.
CGCGCAACATCGGCTCGGCGATGATGAGCGGCCGCATCGCGGCGGTCGCGGCCGCACCGCAGAGCGACGGCAAGATCACCGTTTACGTCGGCGCGGCGTCGGGTGGCGTGTGGAAGTCCACCGACAACGGCACTACCTTCAAGCCGGTGTTCGACAAACAGCCGGTGCAATCGATCGGCGCGATCGCGATCGATCCCAACCATCACGACACGGTATGGGTCGGCACGGGCGAGTCGTGGATGCGCAATTCGGTGTCGGTCGGCAACGGCATCTACAAGACCACCGACGGCGGTGAAACCTGGCAATACCTCGGATTGCCCGAATCCGAACACGTCGCCAAGATCATCATCGATCCGCGCGACGGCAATACGGTGTACGCGTGCGTGCCGGGAAAACTGTGGAGCGATTCGTCCGATCGCGGCTTGTACAAGACTACCGATGGTGGTCACTCGTGGACGCTGATCTTGAAAGGCAAGAATCTCTCGACCGGTTGCTCGGGTCTGAGTCTCGATGCGACGGATCCGAATGTCTTGTTCGCGGCCATGTGGGATTTCCGCCGCAAGGGCTGGACCTTCCGCTCCGGCGGTCCTTCGCCGGATGCACCGTCGGCCAGCGGGCTTTTCAAATCCAGCGACGGCGGCAGAAGCTGGACGGAAATCACGCCCGATGCCAACAAGGGTTTTCCCAAGAAGCCCTATGGCCGCATCGCGGTGACGATCGCGCCTTCGAATCCGCAGATCGTCTATGCGATGGTGGAGTCTCCCAACTCCTCGCTCTATCGCAGCGATGACGGCGGGAAGACCTGGAGCGAGCGCGACAAGAGCCAGAACATGGTCTGGCGCCCGTTCTATTTCGCCAACCTGATCGTCGATCCGACCAATCCGGATCGCGTGTTCAAGCCCGATCTCACGCTGATCCAGAGCACGGACGGCGGCATGAGTTTCAGCGAAGTCGGCGGCGGCGCGCACGGCGACTTCCATGACCTCTGGATCGATCCACAGGATCCGAAATACGTGATCGCCGGCGACGACGGCGGCCTGTGGTTCTCGCACGACGGCGGCAACAAGTGGTGGAAGGCCAACAACCTGCCGGTGTCGCAGTTCTATCACGTCAGCGTGGACGACGACGACCCCTACCACGTGTACGGCGGCCTGCAGGACAACAGCGACTGGGTGGGCGATTCGGAATATCCGGGCGGCATCACCAACAGCCGCTGGGAGAACATGTTCGGCGGCGACGGTTTCTGGATGTTTGCCGATCCGACCGACAAGAATTATCTCTACGCCGAATCGCAAGGCGGCTTTATCGGCCGCATCAACCGGCACACGCACCAGATCCAGTTGATCCAGCCGCAGGCCGGTTACAAGGAGAAGCTGCGTTACAACTGGAACACGCCGATCGCGTTGTCGCCCAACGACAAGAACGTGCTCTACATCGGCGCGCAATTCCTGTTCAAGTCGAGCGATCGCGGCAAGACCTGGGCGCGCATCTCGCCCGACCTCACCACCAACAATCCGGAGCAGCAAAAACAAGAGGAATCCGGCGGCGTCACGGTAGACAACTCCTACGCCGAAATGCACGACACGATTTATTCGATCAGCGAATCGCCCAAAGAAGCGGGACTGATCTGGGTCGGCACCGACGACGGCAACCTGCAGCTCACGCGCGACGGCGGCAAGAACTGGAGCAACGTCGTCGGCAACATCCGCGGATTGCCGAAAGGCGAGTGGGTGTCTTGGGTGCAGGCCAGTCCGTTCGATGCGGGCACCGCCTACGTGGCTTTCGATCGCCATTCCTTCGGCGACATGAAGCCATATATCTACAAGACCACCGACTACGGCAGATCGTGGGCGGCGCTGGTGACGCCGGAGAACAGCAAGGGCATCCACGGCTTCGTGCATGTGATCAAGCCCGATGTCGTGGATTCGAATCTGCTGTTCGCGGGCACCGAATTCGGCTTGTGGATTTCGCCCGACGACGGTGCACACTGGGCCCGGTTCAAGGGCAGCGACTTCCCGGACGTGCCGGTGCGCGATCTGGTCGTGCATCCGCGCACCAACGATCTGGTGGTCGCCACGCACGGTCGCGGCATCTGGATCGTCGACGACATCACGCCGCTGCGTGCGCTCACATCGAGCGTATTGAACAGCGATGCGACTTTCCTGCCGGCTCGGCCGGTGGTGCAGCGCATCCAGGCGTTCGGCGGCTGGGCGGAAGGCGATGCCTCCTTCAGCGGCCCCAATCCGCCGGACGGCTGGGTGATCACCTACTACCAGAAGAGCCGTCACCTGTTCGGCAAGTTGAAACTGGAAATCTACGATGCGAGCGGAAAGCTGGTCGACACGCTTCCCGGCAACGTGCGACGCGGGATCAATCGCGTGACGTGGGACATGCGCGTTGCGCCTCCGCGCGTGCCGCCGGCCGCGCAGGTCGCATTCAATTCCGCCCAAGGTCCGCGCGTCGTGCCGGGCGTGTACACGGTCAAACTGATCAAGGGCGACAAGACCTACGAGCAGAAGTTGACCATCGGCCTGGATCCGCGCGATCCGTTCACGCTGGCCGACCGCAAGGCGCAATTCGATGCGGCGATGAAGGTGAGCGATCTGTTCGGCCGCATGACCGATCTGGACTATCAGATCGTCGCGGTTCGCGACGCCGCCAAGGCGCGCGCAGCCGAGGCCAAGGACGATCCCGCGTTGCAGAAGCAGTTGAATGCGTTGGCGGACAAGGCCGACACGATCCGCAAGCAGATCGTGGCGACCAAGGAGGGCGGCGCGATCACCGGCGAGGAACGTGAGCGCGAATATCTCGACGACGTTTATGGCGCGATCAATGGCTACGAAGGCGCGCCGACTGACTACCAGCTTGCGCGTGTGGACGCGATCGCGCGCGAGATGGGCGACACCGCCAAGGACTTCGACGGCCTGCGCAACGGCGATCTCGCCAAGGCCAACACCGCGTTGAAGGCGAAAGGCATGCAGGAGATCTCCGTGCCCGACAAGGCGCCGTCCGATACGGGCGGCGCATCGAACGGCGGAGAGATGCGGGAACGCGATCGGGATGCGATGTTCGAGCGGGATTGAAGCTCTTTTCCTTCTCCCTCCGGGAAAGCTGCCATCCATGGCCTAAAGCTCCATGGTGGCGCGAAGCGCCGGATGAGGGTTCGGCTCTTGTGTGATTGCGCAAGTGCGAACCCTCACCCCAACCCCTCTCCCGGTGGGAGAGGGGCTTCTTTCAGCGATACACCCGATGACACTGATCGCAGTGCTCACCGATCTGCGCCATTGTCTTTTGCAAGCCGGCGCAATCGTTCGGCGGAGTCGCCGCGATCTGCCGGTCGAACGAGTGCGCGTCGCTCGCGAATTTCGCGAACTGTTTGTCCGGCATCAACTCTGGAAAGGCGCGCGGAATTTCACCTGACATCGTCACCAGCATGTCGAAGTGGTCCTTCGTGACATCTGCGGCGCAACGACGGCTCTTCACGGCCTGATCCAGCGCGCCCGCGTGCACGGCCATCACATCCATTACTCCTCGCGGATACGCATCCCGCTCGCGCAACGCGGCGGCGACCTGCACGGCCGCAAGCGCGCCGACCACGGCGGCGATAAGGGCGAGCAACAAGGTGCGCATGGCTTTTCCCACATGTATGGAAGCCCGCATTATCCGCGAGACGAAAGACAACGCGAAGTCCTGAGCCTCCTATCATTCGCGCATGAGCGACTCCCGTTTCCTCGGCATCGACCGTTTGTATGGCGCAGGCAGCGCCGCGTCGCTCGCGCAGGCGCGCGTGGCCGTGATCGGACTGGGCGGCGTGGGCTCGTGGGCGGCGGAAATGCTGGCGCGCAGCGGCATGGGTCGCCTGACGCTGATCGACGGCGACGAAGTCTGCACCTCCAACATCAATCGCCAGTCGCACGCGCTGCAGGACACGGTCGGACGGCCCAAGGTCGAGGTGCTGGCGCAACGGCTGCGCTCGATCAATCCGAAACTGCAAGTCGAGGGCCGCGTCGAGTTCCTCACCTCATCGAAGATCCCCGGTCTGATCTCCGCGAGGCACAATCTCATCCTCGATGCCTGCGACGCCTTCCGCGTGAAGCTCGAATTGATCGCCGCTTGCCGGCGCGCGAAGCAGCCGCTGATCGTGGTCGGCTCGGCGGGCGGCCGAGCCGATCCGACGCAAGTGCGCGTGCGCGATCTTTCCCGCACCGAGCACGACAAGCTGCTGAGCCTGATCCGGAGGAAGTTACGGCAGGAGTTCGGCTTTCCGAAAAATCCGCAGCGCTACTTCGGGGTGCCGGCGGTTTATTCGCTGGAGAACGTGCGCTATCCGCAGCCGGACGGCAGCGTCTGCGGCTTGCGTCCGGCGACGGACGCGGAAGGCGGTTTTCGCCTGGATTGCGGCGCGGGGCTTGGCGCGGCGATGCACGTCACCGCGGCGTTCGCCTGCGCGGCCGCCGGACGGGCCGTGGAAATGCTGTTGGGCCTTCCGCGCACACGCTAAAACGCGGCTTCAGTGCGCGGCCGATGGATTCGACCTGTCCCTGTCGATCGAGGCGATCACGCTCTGCAGCAGCTCCTGCAACTGACGCTTCTCGCGTACGTTCAGTGCCGAAAACGACGCACGCAGAACGGGGAAAAGTTGCGGCAGCAGCTTGTCGACGAAGCGGCGACCGGTCGGAGTGATGCGCAGCTCAATGCGGCGCCGGTCCTGTTCGCTCGGCCGGCGCGTCACCAGCTTGCGCGCCACCAGCACATCGGCGATGCGGGTCATGTTGGTGGGCGTCTGCACGACGAAAGAGCACAATTCGCCCGGAAAACCCCGGCCGTTCGGACTGCTGTACAGCTGCATCAGTACGCGGAAGTCGCTTTCGCTCAGTCCGTGCGGCTTGAGGATCTCGATGAAGCGGCCGGACAATCCTTCGCTCGCCAGCTTCAGCAGCCGCAGCAGCATCACGTCCTGCACCGGCAGGTCGGGCAGCCGCTCCACGACGTGCGCCACGCCGGTTTCGATGCCCCGCATATGCCGCGAAAGCTCGCCCATTGGGGCTATCCGCCAAATACTTCAGCACTGAAATATCAGCTTAGCACGCCGATTTCAAGTACGTCCTGTGAATAGCGAGCGCGCATTCGCGGTGGTAGCGCGTGCGATTTCCGCCGGGGCGCAATCGCGCAATTCCGCAACGCAACGCAACACTTCCGGCAGACGCGCCGGCTCGTTCCGTCGACCGCGGTGCGCGGCATCGGGTTGATCCGGCGAATCGGTTTCCAGCAGCAGGAATTCGATCGGCATTTCCGCCACGATCCGGCGCAATCGCCTTGCGCGGTCATAGGTGACCGGCCCGCCGATACCGATCATGAAGCCCATTTCCCACAATCGCCGGGCCTGTTCCGCGCTGCCTGAAAAACTGTGCACCACCCCGCGCAAACCGTCGAATTTTCGCAGCTCCAAGATCACCTGCTCGAATGCGGCGCGCGCGTGCAGTACCAGCGGCAGATCGAACTCGCGCGCGAGCCGCAGTTGCTCGCGCAGGAAATGCAATTGCCGCTCGCGGTCGAGCGATGAATCATGGAAATCCAGTCCGCATTCACCCAGCGCGACGGAGCCGTGGGCACGCAGCCATTCGCGCAGACGAACCAGATCCCGATCGGAATGCTGCGGCAGGTACAACGGATGCAAGCCGTAGGCGGGATGCAAGTCCGCTTCCGCAGCGCACAAGTCATGCACCGCTTTCCAATCCGACACCGCGATGGCCGGCACCAGCATTTCGCATACTCCGGCCTTGCGCGCCGCGGCGAGCACTTCGTTGCGGTCGGCATCGAACGCTTGCGCATCCAGATGCGCGTGGCTGTCGAAAAGATTCAATTGCACCGGCATCTCCGTGCCTGCACACTGTGAACACGCGCACGGTTGTAGCATTCCCCAACGCGAAATGAACGAAAGCGCGGCTCACAGGGGCGCTTATTCATTCTGTGTCCATTTGCTCTTGCGATCATCCGGGCTGAATCGAGGGGCCGGGCCCGTGTCCGGTTCGGTTCGCTGACAATTGCGGGAGGAATCACATGAACAAACCAGTCATCGCGGGTGTAGCCATTGCTGCGCTCGGCATCATCGCTGCGGTCGCGATCTCCGCGCACTACGTGGCAGCGAACGGCGAAAACGCGCAGATACAAACCGCTGCACCAATGTCTGCGGCTTCTGTTGCAGACGCGCAGCCGCAATCGGCGCCAGCGCAACAGTTCGCCCAAGTCGTGGCGGTGCAACCCATCACCCGGACCAGCAACACGGAAAATCCGCGTCAGGTGTGCGAGGACGTACAGGTCGTGCATCAGGAGCCGTACAAGGACAAGAATCAGGTCGGCGGCGCCGTAGTCGGCGGCGTCGTTGGTGGGTTGCTGGGTCACCAGATCGGCGGCGGCAAGGGCAAGACGCTGGCCACGGTCGGCGGTGCGGCCGCGGGCGCCTTCGCCGGACATGAAATCCAGAAGCAGCACCAGCAGAACAATGCGACTTACACGACCACCGAAAATCGCTGCCATACCGTGGTGGACAAATCCAGCAAGACGCACACGGTCGGTTATGACGTGACGTATCTGTTCAACGGTCAGCCACGTCATGCCCGCATGGATCGCAATCCCGGCGTGGGCACCGGTTTGCCCGTGAACGCGGATGGCAGCGTCACGCTGGAATGATTGCATCGCGCAACTCCCACAAAAGGAGAACATGTCATGAAGGGATTTGTGAAACTGTGGAAACGATACGGCAGCATGGTGCTGGTTTGCGCATTGCTCGCGCTGCTCCTGTCCGGTTGTGAGCCTTATCCGGCGCGCACCGTTCGCTACAGCGGCGGTCAGTACTACGGCAACGGATACGGACCGCCCCCGCCACCTCCTCCGCCGAGCTGTTACCACAATTGCGGCGTGGTGCAGGACATCCGGCAGGTTTACGTGCAGGGCAATAACAACAACGCCGCCCTGGGTACGGTGATCGGTGCGGTGGTCGGCGGTGCGCTCGGTAATCAAGTAGGCAAGGGCAACGGCCGTACGGCTGCCACCATCGGCGGCGCGGTCGCGGGTGGTTTCGCCGGCCATGCGATCGGATCGCGCAGCGGCGGGCAGGGCGACGCCTGGCAGATCGTGGTGCGGCTGGACGACGGCCGCTATGCCACTGTCACGCAGCGCGAGCCGCCGAACGTGCAGATCGGCGATTACGTGGTCGTGCAGAACGACCACGTGTATTTCCAACGCAGATAAGCGCTCGAGTACGCAAACGAAAAGCCCGCCATCCGGCGGGCTGCTCCAATCAATGAATCGTCGCGCGCAAGCGCGACACCTTGCGTTCCCCTCTCCCCCTTGGGGAAGAGGGCTAAGGGCGCGGGGCGGCTCGCAACTCGGCATCAATCTACCGCATAGAAGCGATGCTCGCCGATCGTCGCGAGCGGCGTCTTGGCCCATCCGGCATTGGCGTCCAGCCGCATGAAATGATCGGCGTGCGGCACGACCACCGTGCGCTGTGCACGCGGCAACGACCACACGTGCAGAGCTTCTCCGGCCATTCGCCAGGCGGTATTCCAGGCCTCCCGGTTATCGATCTGGAATGACTTGGGCGTGGTGGTGAGCGCGAACTGGTGCGGCGCGGTGACGACTTCGCAAACGGTATCGCCGTAATGGCCGAGATCGCGCCTGTGCAGCGCCACTTCCGCGACCGCCAGTTGACCGCGCGCGGGTTCGCTGCGCGCCTCGAGATAAACGGTCGCGGCGAGGCAGGTCTGATCCGCCACGGGTTGCGGCAGCAGTGTGGTCAACCCCAGCAACCATCCGATCGTCATCGCCTTCTCCTTGCCGCGCTTCCTGCGCCGGCGTTCCTGATCCGCATTCGCATGTCGCTTGGTGCGCGCTACGCCGCTGGGACCAAGAGGCGGCCGCAAGAGCCGCGCGTTCGAACCGGATTGTCGAGGGATGCTGGCCGGCTGCCGGGACGGATACCGGCAACGGGCCGGGCGAAACCACAGCAGTCACTGCGCCAACGTGTAAGTGCGGTCGAGACCGCTGCGCGGATGCGGACTCCACCGGATCGCGCGCCGACCGGACATTGTGTCGGGTCCGGACCTGAAAGCCGCGCGAAGGCTAGGGGAGGTCGCCGTGACGCGCAACCCGAACGTGGTCGCTGTTCAGCGCGCGCTCACGAACATTCGCGCGCGAGTTAGGACTCAAATCTATGAATCACTCGCAGTTCGGCGCGTAAATCAATTGATTCATCAGCGCTAATCTCGTCGATCACCGCCAGCGCATGCCAGCCATCCTGGGCTTCGACGGATTGCAGCACGATGTCGCGCGTGTCCGCTCGCAGCGGCTCGCCGGCGCGCACCACGGAGGGGCTGAAGACATGCGCCAATCGCCGCTTGTGACCGCCGCGGTAGTGCAGGCGCGCTGCGATTTCCTGACCCGGGTAGCAGCCTTTTTCAAATGACACCGCGCCGAGATGTTCCAGACCCAGTGCGGGCGGAAGAAAATCTCCTTCGCTGCCCGCAGGAACGCGCGGCCAACCGTTGCGAATCTCGCGCAACCGGAATTCGCGTTCGCGTTCCTCGTTGTTTGCGCGTTGCGTGGCCTCGATCCAGAGGCTGCATTCGCCAAGACCAAAGCCGATAGCATCGCGGGCGTAGTCCAGCGTGTAGAGAGGAAGCGGAGGACCGATCGACAGAAAGCGATCGCGCAGCGGTTCGATCCGAACCTTTGCGCGCAGCACGTACTTGCGCAATTCCGCACACACCATTTCGGCGTCGCCGCCTCGCAGCAAGGCGATCAATCG
>DATFCO010000341.1:0-3210 GCA_035253005.1 Rhodanobacteraceae bacterium | reverse complement strand
TTCGATCTATGGCGTGGCAGGCGTCGGCACGCGGCTGGACGCTAATCCCACCGAGTCCGGCGAAAACATCGCGCGCTTGAACGTCACGTTGACACCGGATGCCGGTGCGGACGGCGAAGCCGCGGAAACGCAGCGGCTGCGCGCGGCGCTGGCGCAGTATCCGGGTGTGACGGCGAAGTTCTCGCGGCCGGAACTGTTTTCGTCCAGCGCGCCGCTGGAAGTGGAACTGCGCGGCTACGACCTGGATGCGCTCACCGCAGCCGGTCGCAAGCTCGCCACGCTGATGCAATCGTCGGGCGATTTCAATGACGTGAAGTCCACCGTGGCCGGCGGTTATCCGGAAATCGTGATCCGCTTCGACGCTGCACGTGCAGCGGCGCTCGGCCTCACCACGCGCGACATCGCCGACCGCGTGGTGCGCAAGGTGAAGGGCGAGGTCGCGACGCGTTACGACTTCCGCGACCGCAAGATCGACGTGCTGGTGCGCGCGCAGGAAAGCGACCGCGACAGCGTCGATGCGGTGCGCAACCTGATCGTGGGTTACATCCCGGCCAATGCCGCGGCAAATGCCGGCACCAACACGGCGCAAACCGACGATAGCGGTGACGGCGCGAACAGCGGACTTGCGAACACCGGCAACACCGCCAACGGTAATCCGTCGAGCGCCAACAACACCTTGGCCGAAACATCTTCGCCGGGACTGGACACGCCGGTGCGGCTGTCTTCGGTCGCCGACGTGATCGCGACGGAAGGGCCGGCGGAAATCCATCGCATCGGACAGGAACGCGTGGCAATCGTTTCCGCTTCACCCGCGCACGGCGATCTCGGCAGCGCGATAAAAGAAGTGCGCAAGCTCGTCAATGCGAACCCGCTGGCGGCCGGCGTCACGGTGCAGATCGGCGGGCAGGGCGCGGATCTTTCCGAATCCGTGCGCTCGATGCTGTTCGCGCTGGGCCTCGCGCTCTTCATGGTCTATCTGGTGATGGCGTCCCAATTCGAATCGCTGCTGCATCCGTTCGTCATCATGTTCTCCGTGCCGCTGGCGATGGTCGGCGCGGTGCTGGCATTGAAACTCACCGGCTCGACGCTTTCGGTGGTGGTGTTCATCGGCCTGATCATGCTGGTAGGCATCGTGGTGAAGAATGCGATCATCCTGATCGACCGCGTCAACCAGTTGCGCGAGGAAGGCCTCTCCAAGCGCGAAGCAATCTGCGCCGCGGCCGAATCGCGCCTGCGGCCGATCTCGATGACGACATTGGCGACGCTGTTCGGCTTCCTGCCGCTGGCGATCGGACTCGGTGCAGGTTCCGAAGTGCGCGCGCCGATGGCGATCACGGTGATGGGCGGTCTCGCGGTTTCGACGCTGTTGACGCTGGTGGTGATTCCGGTCGTGTATGACCTGCTGGATCGCCGTGACGACGCCTGGTACGTGGCGCGCGGCGAGCGCCGCCGGGCCAAGGTCGCTGCGCGTCTTGCCGCCGACGCGGAGCCCGCATGAGCGAAGCGCCCGTCAGCCGCAGCGGAGGCATCGCCGAGCTGAGCCTGAAACGGCCGGTCACCACGGTGATGTTCTTCGTTTCGCTGTTCGTGATCGGTGCGATCGCGGCGTTTCGTCTGCCGCTGGAATTGTTCCCGACGCTGGACGTGCCGTTCCTGCTGGTGGATATTCCCTACGCCGGTTCCACGCCCGCGGAAGTCGAGCGCACTATCACGCGTCCGGTGGAAGACGCGCTCGCCGCTTTGCCCGGCATCCAGAAGATGCAATCGACTTCGCGCGCCGACGGTGCGCAGGTCTTCATGGAGTTCAAGTGGGGTGAGAACGTCGCGGTGAAAGCCGTGCAGGCGCGCGAGAAGATCGACGCGGTGCGTGCGGATCTGCCCTCCGATCTGCAGCGATACACCGTGCAGAAGTTTTCCACTTCCGACCAGCCGATCCTGCAACTGCGCATCGCCTCCAACCGCAATCTCGCCAACGCGTATGCGTTGCTGGACCGCGAACTGAAGCGGCCGCTGGAGCGCATTCCCGGCGTGGCGCGCGTGGACATCAACGGCGTGTCGGCGCCGGAAGTGCAGATCGAATTGTCCGCCGAGCGGCTGGCTGCGCACGGCATCGGCCTCAATCAGTTGTACCAGCGGTTGAAACAGGCCAACTTCTCGCTGTCGGCGGGCGAAGTCACCGATGGCGGCTTGCGCTGGCGCGTGCAGCCGCAAGGGCAGTGGCGCGAGCTGGACGACATCCGCGCGCTGCCGGTGAATTCGCAAGGATTGAAACTCGGCGACATCGCGAACGTCACGTTGCGGCCGCAGAAGATGGATTTCGCGCGCGAATTGAACGGCAAGCCCGCGATCGGCGTGGACATCTACAAGGAGCGCAACGCCAACCTGGTGCAGGTCGGTTCGGCGGTGACGAAATACGTGGACGGCGTGCGCAACGATCCCGAGATGCAGGGCATCAACGTGTACGCGCTGCAGGATTCGGCGAAAGGCGTGACCTCGTCGCTGAGCGAACTGGGCGAGGCGGGACTGATCGGCGTGATCCTGTCGGTGCTGGTGCTGTACTTCTTCCTGCGCGACTGGCCTTCCACGCTGATGGTTTCTCTGGCAATCCCGGTTTGCATGGTGATCACGCTGGGCTGCATGTATTTCTTCGGCATCAGTCTCAACATCCTCTCGATGATGGGACTGCTGCTGGCGGTCGGCATGCTGGTGGACAATGCGGTGGTGGTGGTGGAGAGCATCTACCAGTACCGCGAGAAATATCCGGACAAACCGTGGTATTGCGCGGTCGCCGGCACGCAGGCGGTCGGCATCGCGATCGCCGCCGGCACGCTCACTTCGGTGATCGTGTTCCTGCCGAACCTGTTCGGCGAGCGCAACCAGATCAGCATTTTCCTGGTGCAGGTGGCGATCACCATGGCGATCGCCCACATCGCCTCGTGGCTGGTGGCGGTGAGCGTGGTACCGATGCTCTCGGCGAAACTGCCGCCGCCGAAATTCCTCAACCGCCGCACGTTGATCTCGCGCTTGCGCGAGCGCTACGCCCGCGTGGTGGCGTGGACGCTCGCGCACCGGCGCTGGAGCATGGCCTTCGTGTTCGCCTTGATGGTGGCGAGCTACTGGCCGATGACGCACATGAAGGTGGACATGTTCGCGCAATCGGAGTCGCGGCATCTGTCGTTGAACTGGCAGCTTAACGGTCAGTACCGGCTG
>DATFCO010000340.1:0-4078 GCA_035253005.1 Rhodanobacteraceae bacterium | reverse complement strand
GTCGCGCGACAACTCCGAATAAAAATACTCCGACAGCGGCAATGCTTGTGCGACGCGTGCTTCGAAACCCGCGCGTCTCTCGAGGCGTATCAGTGTGTCGGGGTCTTCGCCTTCGGGGAGAAACAGAAAGAACGCCTGACGGCCGTCGCGCATGCGCGGCAGCACCGATTCCAGCGCACGCCAGGCAGCCGAACGTCCCGCGCGGTCGCCGTCGAAGCAGAACACCACGTCTGGCGCGGCGCGGAACAACAACTCCGCGTGTTCGTGGGTGGTCGCGGTGCCCAGCGTCGCCACCGCCTGCGTGATGCCGGCCTGATGCAGCGCGATCGCATCCATGTAGCCTTCGACCACGATCAGCCGCTCGAGCTTCGTATTCGCCTGCCGCACCTGCCAAAACGCGAACAGCTCGCGGCCCTTGTGGAACAGCGGTGTTTCCGGAGAGTTGAGATATTTGGGCGACTGCTCTGATGAGAGAACCCGGCCGCCAAACGCGATGACTCTTCCGCGCCGATCCATGATCGGAAACATCAGGCGCTCGCGGAAGCGGTCGTACTTGTTGCCGCGTTCGGCCGTGGACAACATGCCGGCCTGCTCCAGCAGTTTCATGCGCGCATCGTTCGTGCCGAGCGCGCGTTTCAATCCGTCCCAGCCGCCCGGCGCCCAGCCGATGCGGAAGTGTTCGATGGTCGCGGCATCCAGCCCGCGCTGCTTGCAATACGCGCGCGCAGTTTCACTTTTGCTCAATTCGTTTTGATAGAAGCGCGCGGCCGAATCCAGCAGAGCGTAAAGGTCGGTCTTGTCCTCGCGAGGGCGGTCGTCGCCGCCTTCGCGCGGCACCTTCAGTCCGACCGACTGCGCCAGTTCCTCCACCGCATCGGGGAATTCCAGATGCTCGTAATCCATCAGGAACTTGATCGCGCTGCCGTGCGCGCCGCAGCCGAAACAGTGGAAGAACTGCTTGGTCGGGCTGACGTAAAACGAGGGCGAACGTTCGTCGTGGAAAGGACAGCGCGCTGTCCACTCGCGCCCGGCGCGCTTCAGCGGCACGTGCCGCTGCACCACGTCGACGATGTCGACGCGGGCCAGCAGCTCGTCGATGAAACGTTCGGGGATAAGGCCGGGCATGGCCGGCTAGTTTGCCATGCCCGGCCGACGTCAGCGCCGCTGCGCTACGTCGCCATGTGGAAAATGCCGACCAGCGCGAGGATCGCGAGGATGAACAGGATCAGAAAGATCACGAACAGGACTTTCGCGATCGTGGCGGCGATACCTTCGATGCGGGTGAAGCCCAGTGCGCCCGCGATCAGCGCGATGATGGCGAAGATGATGGCCCACTTCAGCACGGGTGTTCTCCTTGTGTGATGCGCCCGCGTGTGTGGAGACCCGCGGGCAGCGTTCGGGTTCCGTCCGTGGCCACACTCACACCGCGAACGGTGCAACGCACTGCGGGGAATAGGCTAGCAATTCGCGGCGGCCGATGAAAGCGCCTTGCGCATCGTGTCTAGGTGCCGGCGGTGCCGCTTTCGGCGCGGCGGTATTGCAGGGCTTCGGCCAGATGTTCGCGGCCGATTTCATCGCTGCCCGCGAGATCGGCGATGCTGCGCGCCACGCGCAACACGCGGTGATAGGCCCGCGCCGAAAGGCCGAGTTTGTCGAGTGCGCGCTGCAGCAGGGTGCGCTCGTTCTCGCCCAGCGCGCAGTCGCGTTCGATTTCGCGGGTGGTCAGTGCCGCATTGGGCTTGCCGGCACGGCTGATCGCGCGCGCGCGTGCGGCGATCACTCTCGCGCGCACGGTGGCCGAGGATTCGTCCTGCGGGCGGCGTGCGCCGTCCAGTTCGGACAACGGCAGTCGCGGCACATCGACGGAAAGATCGATGCGATCCAGCAGCGGACCGGAAATGCGGCCACGGTAACGCGCGATCGCATCGGGCGTGCAGCGGCAGCGGCCATTGGGATCGCCCGCATAGCCGCAGGGACAGGGATTCATTGCCGCCACCAGTTGAAAGCGCGCCGGAAATTCCGCTTGCCGCGCGGCGCGCGAAATCACGATGCGACCGGACTCGAGCGGTTCGCGCAGCACTTCCAGCGTGTGCCGGTCGAATTCCGGCAATTCATCCAGGAACAGCACGCCGTTATGGGCGAGCGAAATTTCGCCGGGTCGCGGGTGCGAACCGCCGCCGACCAGCGCCACGCCGGAAGCGGTGTGATGCGGCGCCCGGAACGGGCGGCGTTTCCAGTCGCCCGGTTCGATCGGCAATCCGCATACCGAGCGCACCGCGCAGGCTTGCAACGCTTCGGATTCGCTCAGTGGCGGCAGGATGCTCGGCAGACGCGCGGCCAGCATGGATTTGCCGGTGCCCGGTGGACCGATCATCAACAGGTGATGCGCGCCGACCGCGGCGATCTCCAGCGCTCGCCGAGCGTGCAACTGTCCGCGCACATCGGCGAGATCGGGTTCTTCGTTTGCGGAAGGCCGCGGTTGCGCATGGTCGACCGATGGCGCAGGCAGCGATTCCGCTCCGCGCAAATGCGCGCAGACTTCCGCCAGCGTACGCGCCACGCGCACTTCGACATCGCTCAGCAGTGCGGCTTCCTGCGCATTCTCGACCGGTACGATCACGCAACGTTTGCCGTGGCGCGCGCGCAGCAGCGCCGGCAGCACACCGGTGACCGGCCGCAATTCGCCGGACAAGGCGAGTTCGCCCAGGAACTCGCATCCGTGCAGAGCTTCGCGCGGCAATTGCCCGCCGGCTGCGAGGATGCCCAATGCGATCGCGAGATCGAAGCGCCCGCCGTCCTTGGGAAGTTCCGCTGGAGCCAGATTGACCGTGACGCGCCGTGCCGGATATTCGAATTGCGTGTTCTGGATCGCCACGCGAACGCGGTCGCGCGCTTCGCGCACCGCGGCTTCGGGCAAGCCGACGATCGATGTGCCCGGCAAGCCGCCTGACAAATGCACTTCCACCGTCACCAGTGGTGCGGCGACGCCTTCCTGCGCGCGGGTCAAGGCGACGGCTAGGCTCATGAGGTGCGTTCGATCCTGACGAAACCAAAGATTTCCCGAAACCGCCGTAAGCCTGCCGATCCATCCGTCGTCCCGGATGCCGCCCCCTCGCGGCATCCGGAACCCAGGTGCTCTTCCTTGATCTGACTCCCGCACCTTGCTCGCGCGGGATGACGGCAAACAACTTCGACTTGAGTTGGAGCAAGCAGTCATCCATGAATCGCTTTCCCGCCCGCACTTCCATGTGCGTGCGCTCGCCGGCGCGAGATGCGTTCGTCGCATCTCGCGAGCGCCCCGGCTCGCCCCTCGCGGCATCCGGAACCCAGGTGCTCTTCCGTGATCTGGCTTCCGGCACTCCGCCGGAATGACGGTAAACAAGGCGCGTGTTCGATTGCGTTGACGCGCCGGCTCTTCCAGGCAAAAGCTGGCCCACAACCCCGCGGACGAGGTCTCGAATTCTTCGCGGCTGGATCACTTCGCGCGCTGCGCTTCCAGCTCCGCCACGCGCGCTTCCAGTTGCGCAACCAGTTCGCGCGTGCGCGAGAGCACCGCGCGCTGCGCATCGAACTCCTCGCGCGTGACCAGATCGAAGCGCCGCAGCCCGTGCGCCAGTACATCGCGGAAATTCGCCTGCAGGTCCTCGCGCGCGGCGTTCAAGCCCGGCGGCACCAGCGCGGCGAGCCGCTGCGCAAGCTGGTCGATACCTTGAACGTCGATCATGGTCGGCTCCTGCAACTGGGATCAGCGTACGCGCTGCTGTGGACGGGCGAAAGCGGCGCCCACCGCATACGCGTGTCGGAATTTTCCTACATTCCCATTACGATCATCCAAGATCGCGAAGATCAAAAGCAGAGGTCCGTGTCCGCACTTCCCAATGCCTCACCGCGAAGAAACGTACTTCTCGCGGCGAATATGCTGCACCGGCAAGCCGGCTTCCTTCAACGTGGTGAACACGGCGTCCACCATGTTCGGGTTGCCGCAGAGATAAGCGATGTCGCGGTGCGGATCGGGTTCGAACTCCGGCAGCACGTTCTGCACGTAGCCCAGGCGATCGTGTTCGCGCGGAGCCGCGCG
>DATFCO010000339.1:0-12158 GCA_035253005.1 Rhodanobacteraceae bacterium | reverse complement strand
ACGCGGAACTGCATCGCCGACGTTTCGAAGTGCAGCAGGCTCACCGTCCAGGTCGCAATGATAAAGCCGATCGTGCCCCATACGCGGATTGGCGGATACACCGTCACCACGTCCAGGTTTTCGTTCTTCAGCGCGTTGTACGCCACCGCGATCGCCAGCGAGATCGTCGGCATGTAGCAGATCATGTTCAACAACATGACCCAGAACAGCACGTTCGGATCGTTCACCAGCGGGATGCAGAACAGCACGATCGCGCCGGCGATTTGCAGCAGTCCGTACAAACGTTCCGCATTGATCCACTTGTCGGCAACGATGCCGGCGACCGACGGCATGAACAGCGCGGCGATGCCCATCGTCGAGAAGATCGCGCCGAACTGCGTGCCCGACCAATGCCGGTTCTGGAACCAGTACGCGCCGATGGTCAGCAGCCACGCTCCCCAGATGAAGAACTGGAGGAAGTTCATCACGATCAGGCGCAGCTTCAGGCCCATCGCATCTCCCCAACGCGTTCGTGCGAGCGTAGGGCAAGGGCGGATATGCGGCAAGCGCATCTTTTATCCCTCTCCCACTTGCCGGAGAGCTGCCATCTATGGCCGAGAGCTCCGTGGTGGCGCGCAGCGCCGGGAGAGGGGAACACTTGCGACGGGATTGCAAGCTCGATGCTCGACATCCATGTCTTTTTCCGCTCGCCTCCAAGGCGAGCGGGCTACTTTTGTTTCGGTGTAGGAGCGCGCTTGCGCGCGACCACGGAGCTCTTTGCCAGCGACGGCAGCTCACGGCGAGCAGCCATCCATGGATCGCTTCCCGGCCCGCACGTCCATGTGCGGGCGTTCGCCGGCGCGAGATGCCATTCAAGGCATCTCGCGAAAGCCCCGGCTCACCCCTGCGATGCTCGCCGAACGGCGGCCGCGCCGAACTCGCACATCCTTGTGCTCGAACATGCGGCGCTTGCTCCGCCGTTCGGCTGCGCTTCTCGGCATCGCATACAGCGCCGGCAAGCTCGCTCAACACGGCCATCCATGGCCTGCGCTTTGGCGTCGTGTAGCGCTCAGCTCATCTCACCAATATCCAAACCCCCAGCGCCGCAAACAGCACGGACGCGCAGATGCGCGCGGCGCGCAGCGGCAGCTTCTGCGCGAAGCGCGCGCCGAGAAGAATCACCGGCACGTTGGCGAGCATCATGCCGAGCGTGGTGCCGGCGATTACCTGCAGCGGCGCGCGGAATTGCGCACCGAGGATGGCCGTGGTGATTTGCGTGCGGTCACCCATTTCCGCCAGAAAGAACGTGATCACGGTGGCGATGAACACGCCATGCCCATTGCGCGCTGCGGTGCCTTCGTCGGCCTTGTCCGGAAACAGCGCCCAGATGGAAACGGCGATGAACGAACCGCCGATCAGCCAGCGCTGCACGTCAGGTGTGAGCCAGTGCGCGAGCCACGCACCGACTTCTGCGGCGATCGCGTGGTTGAAGAGCGTGGCGACGAGGACGCCGAAACAAATTGGCAGCGGGCGCCGGTATTTCGCCGCCAGCACCAGCGAGAGCAGTTGCGTCTTGTCGCCGATCTCTGCCAGCGCGACCGCGCCGAGCGAAACGAGGAAGGCTTGCATGTCGGGCAGGGTAAGGGCCGCCGCCTGACGCGCGCAAACTTCACGATCCGTTCGTGCTGAGCGTAGCGAGCTGAAAGCGAGCGAAGTCGAAGCGCGGCGCCCTTCGACTTCGCGGTCTTCGACCGCTACGCTCAGAGCTTGCCCCCGACTTGATCCGGGGGCGAACGGAGTTCAAAGAAGGAGCCTCGCCATGCAATACCGCCGCCTCGGTTCGTCCGGCTTGCAGATTTCCGCGCTGTCGTTCGGCGCGTGGGTGACGTTCGGCAATCAGGTCGATCGCGGCGGCGCGCGCGAACTGCTGGCCTGCGCGTTCGATCATGGCATCAACTTTTTCGACAACGCCGAAACCTATGCCGCTGGAGAAGCGGAGAAAGTCATGGGCGATGCGCTGGCGGACTTGCGCCTCCCGCGCGACGCATGGTGCGTGTCGAGCAAGGTGTATTTCGGCGCGGCGCACGATCCCAGACCCACGCAGCGCGGGCTGTCGCGCAAGCACGTGATGGATGCGTGTCATCAGGCCTTGAAACGGCTTCGCGTCGATTATCTCGATCTGTATTTCTGCCACCGTCCCGATCCGGACACGCCGATCGAGGAAACGGTCTGGGCGATGGACACGCTGATCCGGCAGGGCAAGGTGCTGTACTGGGGCACCAGCGAATGGCCGGCCGCGGACATCCGCACCGCGCACGAGGTCGCGTGCGCGCATCATCTGTATGCGCCGACGATGGAGCAGCCGCAATACAACCTGCTGCACCGCGAGCGCGTGGAAGTCGAATACGCCCCGCTCTACCGCGAATTCGGTCTGGGCACCACGACCTGGTCGCCGCTCGCGTCCGGCGTGCTGACCGGGAAATATTCGCGCGGCGTGCCGAAGGATTCGCGCTTGAACACGCCGGGCTACGAATGGCTGCGCGACCGCATCGAATCGCCGCAGGGGCGCACCGACCTGCGCCGCGTGGACAAACTATTGCCGATCGCCAAGGAACTCGGCATCTCGCCCGCGCAGTTCGCGATCGCGTGGATCCTCAAGAATCCGCACGTTTCCACGGTGATTCTCGGCGCCAGCAAACGCGCGCAACTGGAAGACAACCTCGGCGCGCTGAATGCGGTCGACAAACTGGACGATGTGGTGATGCGGCGGATCGACGACGCACTGCGTTGATCCGCGAACGCATCAGCCGGTGTGTTTCGCCGGCGGCGCCGACGGAACCGCAGGTGCGGGTGGTGCGGCAGGCGATTTGGGTGCAGGAGATGGAGCGGGCGCCGCAGGTGCTGCCGGCGTCAGTGGCGCGGGCGGTGCCGGTGGCACGGGCGGCAGCAGATCCCAGCGCGGCGGAGTCTTCAATTGCACCGCGAGCTGCTTGCCGTGGCGAAGCACCGTCAGGCGCACCGGCTTGTCGATCGGCAACGCCTGCAGCGCGCGCATCGCGTCTTCCGGTTTCGCCACCGCACTGCCGTTCACCTGGGTGATCACGTCGCCAGCCTGCAAACCCGGATAGCGCTGCGCGTCGTTCGACAACACCAGCGCGCCCTGATCGGTACCGAAGTAGCGGCCGAGTTCAGGATTCAGCGAGGCGAGATTCAAGCCCCACCACGGCGCGAACCATTGACCCTTCAAGATGAATCCCTTGCCCCATTGCGCACCGATATCCGCACGCGCCTTTTCGCTTTGCTTCATCGCTTCTTCGATGCTGCGATCGAGCTGCTTGCGGAACTCCGGCGAATTCACTTCGGCCAGCGACTGCCGCGCGGCGGTGTCGAGTTGCTTGCGGAATTCCGGCGAGTTCAACTGCGCGAGCGAACGCTGCGCCGCGGCTTGCGCGGTGCGCGCCAATGCCTGCCAGTCGGAAGCCTGGAAGCGCTGCGGCGTGACGCGGAACTGCAAACGCTTGCCGTCGCGCAGAACGGATACGCTGATTTGTTTTCCCGCGACCAGATTGTCGACGATCTTGTCTGTGCCGCCGTCGCGCACCGACGAATCGTCGATCGCGGTGATCACGTCGCCGTCGCGGATGCCCGCGCGTTCGGCAGGGCCGTCTGGGGTGACCGCGCTGACGCGCATTCCGTTCGCATCGTCGTCCAGTACGACCCCCAGCATGCCGCGCTTGCTATCGGAGAGATAACGCAGTGCGCTGGCGCTTGCCTGATCGCCCACCTTCACCGACAGCTCGGCCATCCGCTGCGCCAGCTCGTTCATGCGCGTTTGCAGTTCCGCCATTTTTTTCGCTTCGGCCGCTTCGCGCGCGGCTTCCTCGCCGGCGCGTGCGGCTTCATTGCCGGCCCGGGCGGCGTCGTCAGCCGAGCGTCTGGCTTCGTCAGCCGAGCGTGCGGCTTCGTTGCTCGCGCTCGCGGCTTCGCTCGCGGCCTGCGTTGCCTCGCCGCTGGACGAAGCGGAAGGCGGCGCCGCCGCCGCGATGCCAGCGAACAGCAGCAGAACAATGACAATGAAATGTTTCATGGCCGTGACCTCTTCAGAGAATCGTGGTTTCGCTCGGAGTGGCGCGCAGGTGTTCCGCCACGGCATACGTTTGCAGGTGCAGCAGCCCCAGCCGTTGCAACAACTCGTTGCGCTGCTGCCACAGTGCCGCGCGGGTGTCCGGATCGCGCGCGGCGCTCAATTGCAGGTCCACCAGGCCGATGCGGTCCTGCAATGCGACCGCGCTGGCGAGCGCGTCGCCGTCCAACGGCGCGCCACCACGATCGAGCGTTTGCACCCAGGCTTGCAGCCGCCGCGACTGCTCGCGCAGTGCGTCCAGATCGGTAACCGGCACATGTTTCGGAGCGGCTTGCTGCGCGACGCGCGGCACGGGTGACCGCGCCGGTTGCAAGTGCGGCAGACCGACGGCGAGCGCGACACCCGCGGCCAGCGCGGCGGGAACGGCGATGCGCAACGTGGTGCGAACGCGGCGGCGCCGGTCGACGCGAGCCGCGAAAAGTTCCCAGCCGTCGCGCGGCGGCGTTGCTGCGGGCAAGGCGCGCAATGCCGCGGCCAGCGCAGCGTCGCTGTTCATGCGCTGCTGATTGAATTCATCGTGCATGGCGTTGTGACCTCTGCATGCGGTTCAAGCATTTCGCGCAGGCGGCGCGTGGCGCGCGCGAGCTGCGATTTGGAAAAACTCACCGTGCGTCCGAACTGCTCGGCGATCTCGATATGCGTACAGCCTTCGACGTGGTAGAGCCACAACACAGCGCGCGCGGTATCGGGCAGCCGGTTCAAGGCGCGATCCAGCGTGGCGGCATCGGCTCGCGTCCAGGGTTCGCTCGCATCGACGTCGGCGCGTGTGTCGTCGAACACCTCGAACACGTGCAAGCGGTCGCGGCGCAGGCGCATCAGGGCCTCGTTCACTACCAGCTTGCGCAGCCACGCGGAAAACGGCGCATCGCCGCGGTACTGCGCGGCGTGCTCGTAGGCCTTCAGCATCGAGTCCTGAAGGACTTCCTGAGCCACGTCCACGCGGCCGGTCAGGCGCAAGGCCAGCGTCCAGGCCGCGCGTTCGAATTGCCGGTAGATCCGTTCGAACGCGGCGAGATCGCGCCGCCGCAGACGCGCGATCAGCTCCGGTTCGACGTGCTGCTGGAAGGAAGAAGACGGCTCCACGCGTACAAGGATGCAGCAACCGCGCGAAAAGTCGCAGTGCGATTCGTACGGTGTGGTCGTCCGGCTCCGCGTCCGCCACTGTCCGCGGACACGTCCGCTCGGTTCATGTTCCGCTGGAACCCGCATCCGGACGGGGTTTTCACGCGATTGCCCTGCTGGCACCGCGATTGCAGAAATGCGCCCGTGGTCGCGGTCGCGATCGAATCGAACACACGCAAACGCCATGACGATACGCGATACCTCCGCCCAGGACCGCCTGATCGAGCGCAAGCCTTCCAGACGCAAGCGCCTGCTGTGGATCGGCGGCGGCGTGGCCGTGCTGGTGGTGATCGCGCTGCTGGCGCCGACGGTGAAGCGCCTGCTCTCGACCGATGCGTCCGTCAGCGCTTCACGCATCGTGATTGCGACGGTCGAGCGCGGTCCGTTCGTGCGCGACATCGCCGCCGAAGGCCGCGTGGTCGCGGCGGTCAGCCCGACGATGTACGCCACCTCCGGCGGCGACGTCACGCTCAAGGTCAACGCCGGCGACGTCGTGAAGAAGGACCAGGTGCTGGCGGTGATCGACAGCCCGGAACTCACCAACAAGCTGCTGCAGGAACAATCCAACGCGGATGCGTTGCAGGTTGACTACGAGCGCGCGCAGATCGACGCGCGCAAGCAGCGGCTGGAATTGCAGAAGGCGCACGACAACGCGCAGATCGACGAGAAGACCGCGGAGACGGACCTCGAGCGCAACCAGAAGGCTTATCAGAAAGGCGCCGCCTCGCAGATGGAAGTGGCGCACGCGCAGGATTCGCTGGAGAAGGCGCAGATCGCGCTGAAGCACGCCACGGCCGATCTCGGGCTCGACAACGACAGCCTCAATTTCGACGTCAAGGCCAAGAAGCTCGCGTGGGAGCGGCAGCAGTTGCTGGTGAAGGATCTGCAGCGGCAGGTCGACGAACTCAACGTGCGTTCGCCGGTCAACGGGCAGGTCGGCCAGTTGTTCATCGCGCCGCGCGCGACCGTGGCGAAGGACGCCAAGTTGCTGACGGTGGTCGATCTCTCCGCGCTGGAGGTGGAAGTGAAGGTGCCGGAGAGCTTCGCCCGCGATCTCGCGCCGGGCATGGGTGCCGCCATCAGCGGCAGCGGCGGCGACTGGAAAGGCGCGGTCAGCGCCATCTCGCCCGAAGTGGTGGACGGAGAAGTCGCCGCGCGCGTGCGCTTCGTCGACGCCAAGCCGGAACATCTGCGGCAGAACCAGCGCCTATCCGTTCGCATCGTGCTGGATCAGCGCAAGGACGTGCTCACCGTCGCGCGCGGTTCGTTCGTGGACGAATCCGGCGGCAACTACGCCTACGTGGTGCGTAACGGCATCGCCACCAAGACGCCGATCCGCGTCGGCGCCAGCTCCATCGACAAGGTGGAGATCCTGCAGGGACTGAAGGAAGGCGACCGCGTCGTGGTCTCCGGCACCGATGCCTTCAACGGCGCGCAGAGCGTCGCGATCAGTGATTGATCTCTTGTGAAGGTGCGGGCAACGGATGTCCGCTTTTTGATCGACAAAAGGGTGTCGGAAGTCATTGCAACTCGAATGGCGGCATCTGCATCCAAACCTCAAACGTCAAGGAACACCACCATGCTCAAGATGACCCATCTCTCCAAGGTTTACCGCACCGAAGTGGTGGAGACCTACGCGCTGCGCGATTTCAACATCGACGTCAAGGAAGGCGAGTTCGTCGCGGTGATGGGGCCATCGGGTTCCGGCAAGACCACGTTCCTGACGATCGCGGGTTTGCTCGAGAGCTTCACCGGCGGCGAGTACCGGCTGGACGGCATCGAGGTGCGCGAGCTGGACGACAACGCGCGTTCGAAGATTCGCAACGAGAAGATCGGTTTCGTGTTCCAGAGTTTCAATCTGATTCCCGACCTCAACGTGCACGACAACGTCGAGGTGCCGCTGCGCTACCGCGGCATGAAGTCCGCCGAACGCGAGCAGCGGATCATGGATGCGCTGGAGCGCGTCGGCCTGGCCTCACGCGCCAAGCATTATCCGGCCGAACTTTCCGGCGGACAGCAGCAGCGCGTCGCGATCGCGCGCGCGCTGGCCGGTTCGCCGCGGCTGCTGCTGGCCGACGAGCCGACCGGCAACCTCGACACGCAGATGGCGCGCGGCGTAATGGAACTGCTGGAAGACATCCATCGCGGCGGCGCGACCATCGTGATGGTGACGCACGATCCGGAGCTGGCCGCGCGCGCGCAGCGCAGCGTGCACATCATCGACGGCCAGGCCGTGGACATCAACGAGGAACCACGTTTCCACAACCACGCGCACGCGCGCGTGGCCACGCAACAGGTTTGATCGAGCAGGTTGACGAATCGTTTCAGGGGTCATTCGCAGGAGAAGGACCATGGATAGCAACAAGCTGACCGCAATCATCGGAGCCGTGCTGATCGCCAGCGGGGCCGTGGCCGGCATCCGTGCCTGGGCCAATGCGTCGGCCAGCGAAACGTTGATCGCGCCGCAAGCGGAACTGGAGGCGATCCACACGCTGCCGGAGATCACCGTGCGGCCCACGCGCGAGCAGCTCGAGCAGCTCGGGATGTCGCACCACGCGCAGCCGCAGGCGAAAGCCGCTGACGCGCAAACCGGCGGCGGCGTCGCGATGGACATGCCGTACTACAGCTTCGGCGCGGCGGCGATGCGGGCGAGCGGGAGTTGAGGCGGAAGTTGGGGGCGGGAGTGGGGGGCGCACCAATGCGCCTCGACGCAGATCGGAGCGCCCCCACTGACCATCTCCAATCCCGCTCTTGATCCATCACCGATTCGAAAACCGGAAGGCCCGCACACCATGTTCCGCTACTACCTCGACCTCGCCTTGCGCAGCCTGAAACGCAGCCCCGGACTCACGGTGCTGATGATCCTCACGATCGCTTTCGGCGTGGCCGCATCGATGACTACCTGGTCGGTGTTCCGCGCGGTGTCGGGCGATCCGATTCCGTGGAAATCCTCCAAGCTCTACGTGCCGCAGATCGACATGTGGGGACCCTCGGCGCGCGGCACCAATACTTCCGATCCGCACTGGGGCGATCCGCCGGACGCGATGGACTACGGCGATGCGATCGCGCTGATGCGCGATCATCGCGCGAGCTTGCAGTCGGCGATGTACATGATTTCGCCGTCCGTGGTGCCGACGCGTCCCGGCACGCACCCGATCAACGTCAGCGGGCACGCGGTATTTTCCGAATTCTTCCCGATGGTGGACGTGCCGTTCCAGTACGGCAGCGGCTGGAGCGCGGCGGATGACGAGCGCCGCGCGGAAGTCGCGGTGATCAGCGGCAATCTCAACGACAAGGTGTTCGGCGGCGGCAACAGCGTGGGCAGGACGATCAACGTCGAAGGCCGCGACTACCGCGTGGTCGGAGTGATCGGCAAGTGGAATCCGCAACTGAAGTTCTACGACGTGGTGAACACCGGCGGCTTCTACGTGGATCAGGAGGATCTGTTCCTGCCCTTCAACACCGCGATCGCCGCGAACATGCCCAACGACGGCAACACCAACTGCAACGAGTCTCCGAAGGATCCGGGATTCGTCGGCCTGCAGCATTCCAGTTGCATCTGGATTTCCTACATGGTGCAACTGGACGACAAGGCAGCCGCGTCGAGCTTTAAGAACTATCTCACCGGTTTTGCGCACACGCGTTATCCGCAGTGGGCGCCGAACGTGCGTCTGAACGACCTGCCGGACTGGCTGGACTACGAGCACGTCGTGCCCAGAGACACAAAGGTCTCGTTGCTGGTCGCGTTGGGGTTGCTGCTGGTCTGCCTGGTCAACACCGCGGGCCTGCTGCTGGCGAAATTCCTGCGGCGCAGCGGAGAGATCGGCGTGCGCCGCGCGCTCGGCGCTTCGCGCGCGGCGATCTATGCGCAGTTCCTCACCGAAGCCGGCATGGTCGGGCTCGGCGGCGGAGTCTTCGGACTGCTGCTGACCGGCCTGGGCGTGGCTAGCGTGGGCGTGGTGCTGCCCAGGGAAATCGCGGACCTGGCGCGGGTGGACGTGACGTTGCTGTTCACCACGCTGCTGGTCGCGGTGATCGCCAGCCTGCTCGCGGCGCTGTATCCGACTTTCCGGGCCTCGCGCGTGCAGCCGGCGTGGCAATTGAAATCGAATTGAACGTGATCCATGGCGGACGGTGTCCGCCCTACGAGGAAGCGCAACCATGACACTGCATCCCATCCTCGCGGCACTGCGCAAGCACAAGGCCGGCGTGGTGCTGATCGCGCTGCAGATCGCGTTGACCCTGGCGATCGTGTGCAACGCCATCTTCATCATCGGCCAGCGCATCCAGCGCATCCAGCGTCCCACCGGCATGAACGAGGACAGCCTGTTCCTGATCACGCAGCTGTGGGTGGGCGCGCCGACGGGCGACGACCAGTCCTCCGGCGACAAGCTGGATTCCTTGCTGCGCACCGACCTCGCGGCCTTGCGCAATGTGCCGGACGTGGAATCGGTCACCACGATGAACACCATTCCGCTGCTCAACAGCAGCTGGACCAACGGTGTCAGCCTCAAGCCCAAGCAGCAGCACTCGACCGCGCACGCCGCCTTCTATTTCGGCGACGAGAACATGCTGAAGACGATGGGCGTGCAGTTGGCCGCGGGCCGCGCCTTCACCGCAGCCGACGTGCAGCACCGCAGCTTCCGCGCCGAGGACAAGCCGCCGATCATCATCGTCAGCCAGGCGCTGGCGGACAAACTGTTCCCCGGCGGCAACGCGGTGGGCAAAAGCGTGTATCTCGCGGACAACACAGAACCTTCCACCATTATCGGCGTGGTGAAGCGCCTGCAGGTGTCGAGCGCGGATACCTGGACCAACGATTTCACCTGGTACACCGTCCTGGAACCCGTGCGCCTGAACTCCAATTTTTCGCGCTATCTGGTGCGCGCTAAGCCGGGCCGGTTGCAGGCGGCGATGAAGGAGTCGCGCGCCGCGCTGTTCGCCGCCAACCCGATGCGCGTGATCGACGACAGCGCCGAGCACAACAGCATCCGGAGCTTCGCCGATATCCGCGCCAAGGCCTATCGCGCCGACCGCGGCATGGCGATCCTGATGAGCGTGATCTGCGTGATCCTGCTCGGCGTGACCGGCGCGGGCATCGTCGGCCTGACCAGCTTCTGGGTCGGCCAGCGGCACAAGCAGATCGGCGTCCGCCGCGCATTGGGCGCGCGCAAGATCGACATCCTGCGCTACTTCCAGACCGAGAACCTGCTGATCGCCGGCGGCGGCGCGATCGCGGGAATCATCCTCGCGGTCGGCTTGAATCTGTGGCTGATGCAGCGCTACGAGATGGATCGCATGCCGGTGCTGTACGTATTGGCCGGTGTGGCGGTGGTGCTGGCGCTGGGCCAGGCTGCGGTGTTCGCGCCCGCGCGCCGTGCCGCCAATGTGCCGCCGGTGGTGGCGACGAGGACGGTGTGAAAGAGCAGGGACGAGGGATGAGTGGCGAGGGCGCAAGAATCGAAATTCGCCGGCAGCTTGCAAGCGCGCGTCCGGAGCGCCCCCGCTACTCGCCCCTCGCCCCTTTCTCGTCGCATCAACAAACCAGAGCCTGAAGCAATGTTCGCGTATTACCTCAACCTCGCCCTTCGCAGTCTGAAACGCAACCCGGTACTCACCGGTTTGATGGTGCTGGCGATCGCGGTCGGTATCGGCGCCAGCATGACTACGCTGACGGTGATGCACCTGCTTTCGGGCGATCCGCTGCCGGGCAAGAGTGCGCATCTGTTTTACGCGCAAGTCGACTCCGATCCCACGCCCGAGTCCTCGCACCGCGAACCGCTCGACATGCTGGACTACCAGTCCGCGACCGATCTGTGGAGTTCGCACCGGGCCGACCGTCAGGCGCTGATTACCAGCAGCCAGATCAAGGCGCGAGCGCCGGAAACGAATCTGCCGCCGCTGATGCTGCAGATGCTTTCCACCACCGCCGATTTCTTCCCGATGTTCGATGTGCCTTTCCGCTACGGACACGGCTGGAGCGCGGACGAGGACGCGAGGCACGCGCGCGTGGCGGTGATCTCCGCCGCGCTCAACGACAAATTGTTTCATGGCGAGAACAGCGTCGGCCGCACGCTGCGCCTGAAGGACAGCGACGTACGCATCGTCGGTGTGCTCGATAACTGGCGGCCTTCGCCGCTGTTCTACGAAGTCGTCGGTGGACGTTTCTCCAACGGCGATACGGCCGGTTTCTACGGCAAGCCCGAGGACGTGTTCACGCCTTTCAACACGGGGCTGGACATCAACGACGGCAATTTCCAGCAATTCACTTGCTGGGGCATGCCGAAGAATCCCGGATACCTGCGCAACTCGCCCTGCGTCTGGATCGGACTGTGGGTGCAACTGGACACATCCGCGAAAGCGGCGGCCTACCGCGACTTCCTGCAGCACTACGCGGATCAGCAGAAGGCATTGGGCCGTTTCAATTACACCGGTACGCGCCTGCGCACGCTGATGCAATGGCTGGATTTCAACGGCGTGGTGCCGAGCGACGTGAAGCTGCAAACGTGGCTGGCGTTCGCGTTCCTGGCGATCTGCCTGTGCAATACGGTCGGCTTGCTGCTGGCGAAATTCCTGCGCCGCGCGGGCGAAATCGGCGTGCGCCGCGCAATGGGTGCTTCGCGCCGCGCGGTGTTCGCGCAATGTCTGGTGGAAGCGGGAACGATCGGATTGCTGGGCGGCATCGGCGGCTGGCTGTTGACGCTGCTCGGCTTGTGGCTGGTGCGCGAACAGCCGGTGGCGTACGCGGATCTGGCCCATCTGGACGCTGGCATGTTCGTGCTGACGTTCGTGTTGTCGGTCGCGGCGAGTCTGCTCGCCGGAGCGCTGCCCGCGCTGCGCGCCAGCCGCATCGCGCCGGGGTTGCAATTGAAAACGTTGTAGGGCGAGACCGGGCACGCGATGCGTTGAATCG
>DATFCO010000338.1:0-5348 GCA_035253005.1 Rhodanobacteraceae bacterium | reverse complement strand
ATCGGCTTCCGCCACGGCGAGCAATGCCGCCGCCGCACCCTTGATGTCGCACGCGCCCAGACCGATCGCGCGTCCGTCCCGCACGCGCAGTTCGAACGGATTGCCGCTCCAGTGCGGCGAATCGGGCACGGTGTCCATGTGCACGTTGAACAGCAGCCGCGGCTGGCCGCGCGTGGCCAGCAGGCTGATCGCACCAGCTCCATGATCGGCGAGCTCGCAATCGAAGCCGTGCAACTGCGCGCGCAGATAGTCGAACAGGCCTTCGCGGCCGATCGCGCGCGGTGGATTGCGCGTGTCGTAACCGACCAGCACGCGCAGGTGATCGAGCGTATTGTCCAGCAGCGCGCTCATGGCCGGCGATTCACTTGCGCCCATAGCGTGCTGCTCATGCCGTACAGGCGGATGAACCCTTCCGCTTCGGCAACGCCCCAATCGGCGCTTTGCGCGTAGGTTGCGCCTTTCGCGCTCAACAGATGCGGCGAGCGCACGGCGACCGCATCGACACGACCGCCGTGCGTTTCGAGCACGACCTCGCCGCTGACGCAGCTCTGGCTCGAAGCGAGAAACGCTTCCAGATCCGTCTTCAATGGATCATGGAAAAATCCTTCGTACACCAGCTCGATCCACTTGCGCGCGACCTCCGGCTTGAAACGGTTCTGGTGTTTGCTCAAGACCGCTTCTTCCAAAGCGCGGTGCGCGACCAGCAGCGCGGTCAGGCCCGGAGACTCGAACACAATGCGGCCTTTCAGACCGATGGTGGTATCGCCGGTGTAGAGCCCGCGGCCGACGCCGTATTTCGCGAAAGCGTGATTGAGCTTCGCCAGCAATATGTGGCCGGGAAGTGTTTCACCATCCAGCGCCACCGCTTCGCCGTTTTCGAATCGCAACTTTGCCTGAAAAGGTTCGGCGGGCCATTCCGAATGCGGCGCGCACCAGCCGTGCGCGGCATCATTCGGGGCTTCCCAACGGTCGATTTCGCCGCCGGACATCGTCACGCCCAGCAGATTCTCGTTGATCGTGTATGCCTGCTGCTTGGCGCGCACCTCGTACCCGCGTTCGCGCAGATATTCCTGTTCGTATGCACGCACCTGAGAGTGTTCGCGCTGGATCTCGCGGATCGGCGCGACGACGTCGTAATCGCCCAGCGATTCCACCGTCAGATCGAAGCGCACCTGGTCGTTGCCCATGCCGGTGCAGCCATGCGCGATCGCGCGCGTGCCGAGGTCTGCTGCGCGCTTCAGCGTAGCCTCGACGATCAGATAGCGATCCGAAACCAGCAGCGGATACTGGCCTTGATAGCCCTCGCCCGCCCAAACGAACGGCTTGACGAATTGCGACCACAACGCGGGACCGCCGTCGATGGTGACGTGCGATGCCGCACCGAGTTCGCGCGCGCGCTGCTCGATCCACGCGCGTTCGTCCGCATCCACGCCGCCTGTGTCGGCAAACACCGTGTGCACCGCATAACCGCGCTCGCGCAACCAGGGAATGCAGAAGCTGGTGTCAAGGCCGCCGGAGAAGGCCAGTACGATGTCTTTCGTCGCCATCAGGCTTCTCCTTGCGTCACGAGCGCCGCCATGATTGCCTTCTGCACGTGCAGCCGATTTTCCGCCTCGTCGATCGCGATGCAGCGCGGCGAATCCATCACCGCATCCGTCGCTTTGACGTTGCGCCGCAGCGGCAGGCAGTGGCTGAAGATCGCGTTGTCGGTCAGCGCCATTTTTTGTTCGTCGACGATGAAATTCCGATGCGCATCGCGGATCGGTTTTTCGGCTTCCCAGCGTCCGAAATACGGCAGCGCGCCCCAGCTTTTGGCGTACACCACCTGCGCATCGCGATACGCATCTTCGATGTCGTGCGACACGCGCAGCGAACCACCGTTTTCTTCCGCGTTGTTCTGCGCGGCTTGCATGTAGCGCTCGTCCAGCACGTAGTCTGGTGTGGGGCACAGCAAAGTCACGTCCATGCCGTAACGTGTGGCGATCAGCATCGCGGAGTTGGCCACGGCGGTGTTGAGCGGCTTCGGGTGATACGTCCAGGTCAGGACATATTTCCTGCCGCGCAAATTCGCGCCGACGTGTTCCTGAAGCGCCATCACGTGTGCCAGTTCCTGGCAGGGATGCGTGATCGTCTCCATGTTGATCACGGGCACCGTGGCGTGTCGCGCGAAGGCGCGGATCACGGTGTCTTGGCGGTCTTCGTTCCAGTCGCGGAATTTCGGGAACGCACGCACCCCGATCAGGTCGACATAGCGCGACAGCACGCGTGCGACTTCCGCCACGTGTTCCTCGGCCTCGCCGTCCATCACCGCGCCGAATTCGAATTCGATCGGCCATGCATCCTTGCCGGGACTCAGCACGATGGCGTGGCCGCCCAGCTGGTGCGCGCCCAATTCGAAACTGGTACGCGTGCGCATCGAAGGGTTGAAGAACAGCAGCGCGATGGATTTGCCGGCGAGCTGCCGGCCGAACTTCTCGCGCTTGAATGCGGCGGCTTGTTCCAGCAGCGCGTCCAGTTCGGCGCGGTTGAAATCCTGCGTGGTGATGAAGTGGCGTAGCGTCATTTCCGATTCCGAAAACAAAAAACC
Source organism: Rhodanobacteraceae bacterium (assembly GCA_035253005.1). Taxonomy (GTDB): domain Bacteria; phylum Pseudomonadota; class Gammaproteobacteria; order Xanthomonadales; family Rhodanobacteraceae; genus 66-474. The sequence continues at coordinate 2,761 of DATFCO010000338.1, read as the reverse complement.
CGGCGCGAGGCCGGGTTTCTCGGAAGAAGAAATGCGTGACGAGCTACCCGGCCGGTGAGGACGTTTCCGGTCGACGCGCGCGGGAGGTCATGCCGGCGGCCATGCGGGCGCTGGTCAGAATGAAAAGATTGGCGCGGAGGTCATGCATGGGACGCGATGATGCCAGCCGAATCGCTTCGGTGCAACGATTATTCCGCAGGCGTGACGCTGACGCGCACTCTCAACCGCTCACCCGGGTCGTAACCCAGCCGCGAGACGTACACCTCACCGCGATAACGATATTCCACGTCGTACGCGCTGATGCGCCGATGCGGGGGATAGTCGCTGACCATGCGGCAACGCGTCTGCGTGTCGGTGTAAGTGCGATCGTTGGCCGCGGACACGCGGTTGCCGATCGCACCGCCCGCCACCGCACCGGCGATGGTCGCCGCGGTACGACCGTTGCCCTTGCCGACCTGGTTGCCCAACGCGCCGCCGACGATCGCGCCGAGCACGGTGCCGCCGGTGTGGTTGTTGTCCGTGGTCGTCACCTGCTCGTCATAGCACTCCTGGTGCGGCGGACCGGCCTGCACCACGTCGTAGACCGGATCCACGCGCAACACATCGGCCCAACCGAAATGGGCGTTGTCGTCCGGCGGCGGAGGCGGCGGATAAGGTTGTGCCCACACCGCCCCCGCGAAAACGAGCGGCAGCGCGGCCAGAATGGGTTTGATGATGGACATGGCGGCCTCCGGTCGGACGAACTCTCTTGCTCGAACGGATCCCTGTTCGGCCGCCATTGCACCAAAGTGCGGCTGAATCCGCGCCGAAGGAAGCGCGCGATTTTGCAAGTAAAATGCGAACTCCGCCGCCGATCCCCTCGCCGCCGTGACGACGCCTCTCCGCCTGCACAACAGCCTCACGCGCCGGGTCGAAATCTTCGAACCGCGATCCGATTCTGAACGGATCACGATGTACGTCTGCGGGCCGACCGTGTACCACTACGTCCACATCGGCAATGCGCGGCCGTATGTAGTGTTCGGGCTGCTGGCGCGTCTGCTGCGCAGGATTTATGGAGCCGAACACGTCGTATACGCGCGCAACATCACCGACGTGGACGACAAGATCAACGCTGCGGCGCTGACTGCGGGCACTCCGATCGCATCAATTACCGACCGTTACGCTGCGGCCTTTCATGAGGACATGAAGAAGCTGGGCGCGGACGTTCCCGACGTCGAGCCGCGCGCAACCGCGCACATCGGCGAGATCATCGCGATGTGCGAAAAGCTCATCGCGGAGGGGCATGCCTACGCCGCCGAGGGCCACGTGCTGTTCGACGTGGCTTCGTATCCGCAATATGGGCAACTGTCGCGGCGCTCGGTGGAGGACATGATCGCCGGCGCGCGCGTGGAGGTCGCGCCGTACAAGAAGAACCCGGCCGACTTCGTATTGTGGAAACCGTCCACCCCGGAATTGCCCGGCTGGGACAGCCCGTGGGGCCGCGGCCGGCCGGGCTGGCATATCGAGTGTTCGGCGATGGCTGTGGCGCACCTGGGCGAAACCATCGACATCCACGCCGGCGGCAACGATCTGATGTTTCCGCACCACGAAAACGAGATCGCGCAGAGCACCTGCGCGAATCATCGCGAGTTCGCGCGCTACTGGCTGCACAACGGCATGCTGACTTTCTCCGGCGCGAAGATGAGCAAATCGGTCGGCAATGTCGCGCGCCTGCACGATTTGCTGGAGCGGCATCCGCCCGAAGCGCTGCGCTATGCGCTGCTGAGCGCACATTACCGTCAGCCGCTGGAATGGTCGGACGCGTTGATCGAGCAGAGCATCAGAACGCTCGACCGGCTTTATGGAACTCTCCGTGAATTGGCCGTGTATGACGTGCAACCGAAGATCGCGACGCTCGATGCGGAAAACGCACTGCGCGACGACCTCAATACACCTACGGCCCTTTCGGTACTGAACGGACTGGCTGCCGAAGCGCGGCATCTTCTCGAGAACGAGTCCAAGCCGTTCGGCGGTACGGTTCATGCCGAACTTGCACGCATCAAATCCGATCTGCTGGGTTGCGCAGAGTTGCTCGGATTGCTGCGGCAGCAACCTGAAGCCTGGTTTCAAGGTAAACCCGGAGCAAAAGTGGACGGAGCTGCGATCGAGTCTCTGCTGGAACAACGCACCGCCGCCCGCTCCGCCCGCGATTTCAAACGCGCCGATGAAATCCGCGACCAGCTCGCCGCGATGGGCATCGCGATCGAGGACGGCCCGCAAGGCACGCGCTGGAAGGTCGCGGAGCGGTAGGAGCCCGCTCGCAAGCGATCGTCGTTCCGTTCGCATTCCCCCGCGCCGCGCGATAATCCTCACATGAACGACCTTGCCATTAACACCGCGCTGGACGCACAGCGCGAAATCGTGGACGAATTCGCGCTGTTCGGCGACTGGACCGAGCGCTATCAATATCTGATCGACCTCGGCCGCAAGCTGCCGCCCTTCCCGCCCGAGCTGATGACCGACGGGAACAAGGTGCAGGGTTGCCAATCGCAGGTATGGATGGCGGTGGAAGGCGATGCGCGCAAGCTGCATATCCGCGCGATCAGCGATTCGGCCATCGTTTCCGGACTGATCGCGCTGTTGCTGCGCGTGTATTCCGACCGCTCCGCCCGCGAGATCCTCGACACCGAACCGGAATTCATCGGCGCGCTGGGCCTGGCGCGGCACCTTTCGCCGACGCGCTCGAACGGCCTGGCCGCCATGCTCGCCGCGATCAAGGTGC
>DATFCO010000337.1:0-19043 GCA_035253005.1 Rhodanobacteraceae bacterium | reverse complement strand
ACTCAGACATCGCGCCGCTGCTCGCTCCCGATGAAACCGTACTGCTGCTGGGCGTGTTGCCGAAGTTGTCGGATGCGTGGCGCCTCGAAACTTTCAAGCCGCTGGCGCAGATGATCCGCGAGGAGCCGCTGGAAGTGATCGATGGACCGGAGATCATCCAGTTGAACGAGACGCATCGCGCCGATGTGCTGGCGTTGACCGCACTGGTGTATCCGCACTACTTCCGTTCGCGCACGATGGAACTGGGCCGCTACTTCGGAATCTATCAAGACGGTCGCCTCGCCGCGATGATCGGTGAGCGTCTGGGCACAGATTCGCACACCGAAATGAGCGCGATCTGCACGCACCCCGATTTCACCGGCCGAGGTTACGCGCGGCGGCTCACCGCGTTCCTCACCAACGACACGCTGGCGCGCGGACGCACGCCGTTCCTGCACGTCAGTTACGAAAACCCGCACGCGAAATCGTTGTACGAGCGAATGGGTTATCGCCTGCGCCGCGACATTCCGTTCTGGGCGTTGCGGCGGGCGTAGCCTTCATTGACCTGGTTCATAAACCCGCTCCGTATGCCCCTTCAGTTGCTCCGGCCAGAAATACACCGTGCGCAAGTTGCCCGTGGAGTAGCGCTCGGCTTCGTCGGTGAAGTGCCTGGAATTCGGATGGCCGCTCTCGCCCCCGGCGGTGACAGCGCGCGCGAAGACCTTCGGACCGAATTCCACTGCGGCGAGGAAGCTGTTGCCGCTGTTGCCGTAATAGCGTTTGGTTCCGTTCCAACGGTGCGCACCGAACGACGCCAGCGATCCCCAGCGTGATGACGTGAAGGGAATCGGAATACTCGGTTTCGAGTCGTCGAAATGCGGTTCGATGGAATCATCCAGCCGCTGGAAGCGATTGATCTCGCCCCACGCCGTGCCCCAGCTTCCGAAATCTTTTTCCAGGCGATCCGATGCTTCGAGCAGCGCGTGCAGACGCTGTTGCGGTGTGGCGATCGTAGCGATGTAGTCGTACACCGTCATGTTGGTGGTGTGCGCATCGAGTCCGCTGGCCTGCGCGGCGTCGTTCACTTCGTCCCACAGCGTGTCGCCCCAGAACACCGCGAGCGAAGTCGGCATGGATGCAATACCCCAGCGATAGTTCCACGTGCGGAGCATTTGAATTTGGCCGGCGAGTTGCTTTTTCAGCGGATCGTTCGCGGGCAGCGCGTCGTAATCTTTCACCAGAATCGGGACCAATCGCGCGAACGCCGGCAGATGCGAATCGAACGCATCGGTGATCAGCATCGGCACGGTCATGTCGTGCATGCCTTCCAGCATGCCGAGCGCGTGCACGCCGCGAGGGTTTTCGCCGAAGCTGTCCATGTATTGCGGATAGTCTTTCGATTTCGGGCTGTTCGCGCCGGCCGCGGTCCACGGCCAATTGTTTGTGTTGAACACCCAGCCATTGGGCGGGTTCACCACGTTGGGCATCTCGTCCAGCGGCGTCAGTCCCTGCCAGTCGGTCGCGGGATCGCTGCCGTCCACGGGCTTGGTGTAATCGAAACGGTTGTCGCGCTTGGGGATGAACTGCGGCACCAGGAATGCGATCTCGCCCTTGTCGTCGGCGAACAACGTGTTGTTGGACGAATTGGCCTTCAGCTCGGCGACTTTTTCGTAGCTCGCGTAATCGCTCGCCTTGGTGCGCAGGAAACTCTGCTCCAGCGCGGGGATTGGCCGGTTCATCAGCGCTTCCGCAATCCACTTGCCATTGTCGCCGCGCACGATCGGACCGTGATGCGTGAAATGCGCAGTGAACGTGCGCGACTTCATCGAACCGTCTTTCGCGCGATATAGAATGGTGATTTCGCGCGAGGTGACCGGGCGCAGTTCCTTGCCGTACTTGTAAAACGTCTTGCCGTCTTGCTTGACGATGGTTTCGGCGAACTCGTCCACGACATCGACGCCGGTGGAAGTATGCATCCAGCCGATGTGCGGATTGAAACCCTGATAGATGAAGAACTGGCCCCAAGTCGCCGCACCATACGCATCAAGGCCTTCATCGCTCGACATCTGGAACTCCGAGCGGAAATAGAACGAGGTGTGCGGATTGATCCACAGCAGCGCGTGGCCGTCCGCGGTGAGCTTCGGAGCGATGGCGATGCCGTTGGAACCGCTCGGTTCGGACCAACTCGCGGGGTCCGGTTGCGCCGGCGCGCTCGCGGTTTCCGGATGGCTGCCGTAGAACTGCGCAAGCTGCGACAAATCCACGCGCTCGATGTCGCCGCCGATGCTGCCCTCGGTGAAGCTCAATGCCATCCAAGGTTCGAAGTGCGTGATCACCTTCGGATGCACGTCCGGGTGCGTGGCGAGATACCAGTTCAAACTATCCGCCCAAGCGTTCATCAGCTTCTGCAACCACGCGGGCGATTGCGCGTACAGTTTTTTCAGCTCGACCGGATCGATCCACAATTGCTGCCGCAGGTCCTGCCAGATCGCCGATTCGCCGTCGGCTCGCGCGGTCCAGCCCAGCGCGGTGAGGTAATTTGTCTCGACGCGGTTGAAATCGTCTTCGGCCTGCGCGTAGATCGCGCCGAACACGGCATCCGCGTCGGTCCTGCCGTGCACATGCGCGATGCCCCAATCGTCGCGAGTGATGGTGACGCGTTGCGCCTCGGTCTGCAGGCGCGCGTGTTCGTCTTGTGCCTGCGCGGCAAGCGATGCAGCTAGCAGCAGCAACGCGATCAGGACGCGGACGTGGAACAGCGGAAATTTGCGATCGAACATCGTGCAGTCTCCTCGCTCCGACTCGTATAGCACGCCCGCACGGGGATGCGCGAACGGCCGGCGATCATGGGAGACGCACATTGCGGCAAAAACCCGCACGCGAAGCGCGGCAGACGAGCATTCGAACCGGAAGCGGCCCGCGATCGCGAGCCGCTTCTGCGCAACTGGAGTGGCCGCACCTCAATGGCCGTTGTCGTTATTGTCTTGCTTGTGCTTGTCTTCCGGCGGTTGCCCGTGGCTCGTGCTGCTCGCCGGATGTGGTGTATGTGACGCCGCATGCGGCGATTTCGGTGCGGGCACCGGTGGTCCGTGCTGAGGCGGCGGTGGCGGCGCGTTTTCCGGCTCGCCCACCGGCTTCGGCGCATAGACCGGCACGTGCGGCGGATTCGGCGCATTCTCGTGGTGTCCACCCGGCGAAGGGTTCACCGGCGCGCGGGGCGGGTTGGGTGGATTCTCGTGATGGCCTCCGCTCGCATGCGGCGGCGGCGGAACGTGCCAGCCGCCCGGCGGCTTGGGCGGTGGCGGCGGCGGTGCGGTACGCACGATGCGGCGGTGATACCAGTCGTCACGATCGCGATAGAACGGTCGGTCGCGGTAGTGCGCGTCCCAGTAGGTGACGATCGAAAAGGAAACGATCGGGATGCCGATGCGCGGTCCGTATTCGACCACAGGCACGGGTTGATCCTCGTATTGGTATTCCAGGTAATCGCCCGGAATCCAGCCGCGATCGCCATAGGGATCGTCGGCAATCACGTCGCACCACTCCCAGCCGTCGGTGCAACCCTGCACGTCGACCCAGGTGCCATACGGCAGCAGGGTCAGATCGGGATATTCCGGGGCCGGCCCCGCGCGGAGAGAGGCGTCGGCGACGACGAAGGCGTTCTGGGCCTGCCCGGCCAGCGGGAGTGCGACGGCGAGGGGCAGGATGGCCAAGCGGAGCAAGGGTTTCATGACTTCGACCTCCTTGTACGGATCCAGGGCATTCATCCTTGAACGTGAGGATCAAGAGCAGACATTCCTGTCTGCACTCCTGGATTCCCAGTCTGCGCCCTGCCACATGAATGGGAGAAGGCAAAGTGTGATATGCATCACACTATTGCCCTCGGCCATTCTTAGCGGTACGTTAATGGGGCCGGAAACTCCTGACCGGCGTGGGGGAACTTATTCGACACACTTAAAGCTGTGTCCACGCACGGTCTTCAGCACCTCCGCCGGCATGCTGCGCTGCCGGATGGAATCCGGCATGCGGCATCCGGCCGCGCACTCCGGCGCAGCACAAAAACCGGTGAAGCCCCGAGGAGCATCCGATGAATCCCCGTTTCGAACTTTCCGGCCCCCTGACGGAATTAAGCAGTTATCCGCAATGGGCTCAGGACATGGTTGCCGATTGCGATCGTGTCAAGCGCACCGTCACGGACCATGAGCTGTGGGACTTGATGCGCACCAATACGTTGGGCGCGGAAGGCATGGCCAATTTCATGATCGGCATCTGGCCCGTCATCGAACGTTTTCCCGGCTACATGGCGCAGAGCCTGCTGAAGACACGGTTCGGTCGCAGCGAAGGCGACAATCTCGCTCGCCGCTGGCTAGTGCGCAACATCCGCGTCGAGCAGAACCACGCCGAATACTGGCTGGACTGGGCCGACGGCGAAGGCGTGGCGCGCGAACGGCTGTTGCACGAATCACCTCCGCACGGCACGCAGGTGCTGGCGAACTGGTGCGAGGAGATCAGCAGCCGCGGTTCGCTGGCGGCCGGCATCGCGGCGACCAACTATGCGATCGAAGGCGCCACCGGCGAGTGGTCGCAAATCCTCTACGACAGCAACGAGTACCACGAACTGTTCCCGCAAAACAAACGCAAGGCGACACTGCGCTGGCTGCAATTGCACGCGGCCTACGACGACACCCATCCCTGGGAAGCGCTGGAGATCGTCTGCACGCTGCTAGGCAGGTCGCCGCGGTCCGAGGAAGTGGCGTACATCAGCGAATGCGTCAAGCGCAGCTACACCAGCATGCGGATCCTGGCTGACCGTTGCGCCAGGCCGGCCCATGCCATAGAAGGGGCCATTTACGAGGCCGTTGCCGCGTGAGGTGGTACGCAATGTGCATGAGGAGGGGTTCACACAGCGCAGGTAGACGACCGGAGCCATGCGCGGCCCCTCCAACCCTTTCAAGGATCCGCTCTCACGACGCCTCATGCCGCTGGCCTACGGGCTTGTGGCGCTGGTGGGATTCATCCTTCTCCTGACCTGGGGCACCCTGCAGGCGCAGATGGCTCTCGCCGGGTTCTTGAATGGCGAGAGCGTCTGGTCCAAGGCGCAGAAGCAGGTAGCGGTCGACCTGGTTGTGTACGCCGAAACCGGCGATCCGGCCAAGTACGCCAGCTTCGAACGCAACTACCTCGTGCTCGCTTCCTACCGCTGGGCGCGCGACAAGGTCCAGTCAGGCAACTTCGAATACTCCACCGTCGAGGGAGTGCTGCGGCGTGCGCAAGCCATGCCCGTGGCGATTCCCAGCGTGATTTTCGCGCTGGCCCATTTCTCGGACGCTCCCTACATGCGCGACGCGTTGCGCGAATGGCGCACGGTGGATTCCAGAACGCAGGAGCTGCTCGGCATCGCGCAGCAATTGCGGCGCGCTTACACCACTGGGCCGTTTTCCGCGGCAGAGGTGGCGCGTCTGCGCAATCGCATCGATACCATCAACGATTACATCCAGCCGCACAGTACCGCGTTTTCGGTGGACATCGCCAACGGCGCGGTCTGGATCGAAAAGGTGCTGTTCGCCGGCGTCTTCTCGGCGGCCGTGCTGGCGGTCTTCCTCTGGTTGCTGATGGCCCGTCGCGTGGTCGCCCGCATCCGCGGCAGCGAGGAGCGCTATCGCCTGCTGTTCGACAGCGCCGCCGATGCGATCGTGATGGTGGACGAGAACAGCGGCCACATCCTAGACGCCAACCGCACCGCTTCGACGTGGCTGGGCCGGGATCAGGGCGATCTGCGCGGCGTGCCGTTCGCGGACCTGTTTGCGAAATCCACCAGTCGCGAAGGCGTGGGCATCGGCGCCCTGCGCGGCGCACACGGCGAACGGCCGGTCGAGACGCAGAGCAGCCTTACCGTCTGGGGCGAACAAGTCGTGCGGCAGGCGATCATTCGCGACATCAGCGAACGCGTCGAACGCGAGAAGGAACGCCGCATCGCCTCGGAAGCGCTGGCGGGCATCGCAGAAGGCGTGATCATCGCGGACGCCGATCGTCGCGTGCTTTCGATCAACGCCGCGGTGACACACATCACCGGCTTCACGGCAGCGACGCTGCAGGGCTTGCGCTTCGATGACGCGCGCAGCATGCCGGACGGCAATCCGCTGCCGCAGTCGGTCTGGAACGAAGTCGCCGCCGGTCGCCACTGGGTCGGCGAAGTGCAGAGCCTGCGCGCCGACGGCAGCAGCTATCCCGAAATGCTCAGCATCAGCGCGATCCGCGACGCGGAGCAGCGCGTGCAGCAGTACGTCGCGGTGTTCAGCGACATTTCCGAAGTGAAGGCGGATCGCCGCAGGCTGGAGCATCTGGCCACGCACGATCCGCTGACCGGTCTGGTCAATCGCGCGGAGTTTGAACGCCAATGCACCGAGGCGATGATCGTGGCCGAGCGCGACCGTAGCGCCGCCGCGGTGCTGTTCATCGACCTCGACGCCTTCAAGTTCGTCAACGACAGCTACAGCCACGGCATCGGCGACCGCTTGCTGGTGCTGGTGGCCGAACGCATCCAGAAACAACTCGCGCGCGGCGATCTGGCCGGGCGCATCGGCGGCGACGAATTCACGGTGCTCGCGCGCGGACTGGTCTTGCGCGAGGACGCGGCGGCGCTGGCGGGCCGCCTGCTCGCCACCTTGTCCGAGCCTTTCGTGGTGGACGAATACGAGATCGTGCTGAGCGCCAGCATCGGCATCGCCGGTTTCCCGCTGGACGGCACGGATGCGCCCGCGCTGATCGCCAATGCCGACGCCGCGATGTACGCGGCCAAGACCGAAGAACGCAACGCCTATCGCTTCTATGCGCCGATGATGCATGCGGATACGCGCAAGCGTCTGCAACTCGCGTCCGAGTTGCGGCAAGCGCTGGCGCGCGACGAATTCCGGCTGGTCTATCAGCCCAGTGTGGAGCTGCGCACCGGCCGCATTGTTGCCGTCGAGGCCCTGTTGCGTTGGCAGCATCCCGAGCGCGGCGAAGTACTGCCGGCGGAATTCATTCCGATCGCTGAAAGCACCGGCGTGATCCATCGCATCGACGAATGGGTGATGCGCGCGGTGTGCGCGCAAATCCAGACGTGGGATGCCGCCGGTGTGCCGCAGATCCGCGTCGCGATGAACGTGTCGGCACGCTGGTTCGGTCACACCGCTTTCATCGAAAGCGTCGGCCGTGCCCTGCAATCGCACGGCGTGGCCGCGCACCGCATCCTACTGGAGATCACCGAAGGCGCGATGCTCCGGCTGGGCGAAGATACCGAACGCAAGATGCAGGCGCTGAACCGCATGGGCGTGGCGGTGGCGATCGACGATTTCGGTACCGGCTATTCCTCGATGGCCTATCTGAAACTGCCGGCGGTCGCGTATTTGAAAATCGATCGTTCCTTCATCATGGCATTGCCGGACAATCCGAACGATGCCGCGATCACCACCGCGATGCTGGCGATGGCGAAGAGTCTCGGTCTGACGCCGATCGCCGAAGGCATCGAAACCGAAGCGCAACACGAATTCCTGCTGCGCGCCGGCTGTGCGGAAGGCCAGGGCTATCTCTATTCCTACCCACTGCCCGCGCCGGCGATCGAACGCATGCTGCTGCCGAAGCCCGTCGCCACGGCGGGCAAGCTGAAGCTGGTGCCGCCGAAGCGGGGTTGAGCGCGCGGTTTCAGAACAGCAAGCGCGCGGCGACTTGCACTTGCCGGTCGATCTGCCGGGGCGAAAGTCCTTCGAGAGTTCGCTGATTTCGCGTGCTGTCGATGCGCAGCCATTCGCCGGTAATGCGCAGGCGATCGGTCGGACGCCAGTTCAACGCCGCGGTGATGGCATTGCCGTGCTCGCTCAGCGGCAGGGACAACGTGTCGGGTGTCTGACGCAGGCTGAAAAGATCGAAGCGCAGTGCCGGGCGCCATGCGCCGCTTTCCAAGCCGGCCAGCAGATAGCCCGCGCGAAAATGCGTGTCGAGGTAGAACTCCGGCAGCGGCTCGAATCCGGTGCTGCCGTCCATCGCCTGCGCCAGCAGCGCGACTCTGCCGATGCGCGTGCGCGCGCCGAAACTCCAGAACCGCGTGCGCCACGCGAACACTTCGCGCTGCTGGTAGTGCTCGTACGCGTCGGGCTCCGCGCGGTTGTCGTAGTGCAGCACGGTGAACTTGCCATATGCCTGCGAATCCCAATCCGCGTACGCGTACCAGCCGAGCCGGTGATCGATCTCGTCGAACGGGCGATATTCCACCGGCGCCGGCGCGAAGATCACCGGCGCCAGCACGTCGGGTTCACGCACACTGGCGTTCAGGCCTGATGTGAGATCGCTCAGCGACCAGCCTCGATCGGCGAGCAGTTCACCGGCGGGATCGTTTTTTCCGAAAAGTGCAAAACCGGCGGTGAAAGTGTGCGCCTGTCCGCGGTGCTCGAGTTCGAAATCGGCGCCGATGGTGCGCAGTTCCTCGCCGATCCAGCTGTTGATCGCGGAAGGCGTGAGCGTCCACGGACTGGTCCAGCCGATGCTGTCGTTCTCCAGCGAGATCGGCGGAAAGAACGCGCCGGCTTTCATCGACCAGCGCCACGGCGTGATCGAAACGGGCCGATAACGAAGATACGCATCCTGCACGTCGAGATGCCGGTGCTCATCGGTTTGGTATTGCAGGTCGGCCTTGGCGCTCAATGCAGGCGCGATCTGCCAATTGGCGGTCAGGAATGCGGCGCCGAGATGCACGTTCGCATCATCGCCGCCGTAGCGCGACTTGTCCAATCCGCCTCGATCCCAGCTCGTTTCATCGTCGGACGAAACCGCGCGCAAATCGAGCAACCCGTGCAACTGGAAATCCTGCGCCAGCGCGCAGCCCGGCAGCAGCGCCAGCAGCGCGATTGCCAGCGGCAACCGCGAGGGCAGATGTTTACGCATGCAGCAACTCGCGTCGCGCGAGAAATTCATCGAACACCACAGCGGGCATCGCCTTGGCGATATGAAAACCCTGCGCGTGATCGCAGCCCATCGCGACGAGCTGGCTCAACACCTTGGTGTTCTCCACGCCTTCGGCGGTGATGCGATAGCCGAGGTGATGTCCCAGTTCCACGATGCTGCGAACGATGGTCTGGTCGGCGCGCTGCTCGGCCAGATGCAGGACGAAACTCTTGTCGATCTTCAACTCTCGTACCGGCAAGCGGCGAAGGTACGCCAACGAGGAATGGCCCACGCCGAAATCGTCGATGGCGAGATCGATGCCCTGATCGGCCAATCGCCGCAGCACCGCGATCGCCGCATCGGGTTTGTCCATGATCGCGCCTTCGGTGATTTCCAGTGCGATGCGTTGCGGCGGCACGGCATGCAATACCAGCAATTCTGCGACGCGGCGCGGCAGTTCGGCATCATCGAGATCGCGCGCGGAGAGATTGATCGAGACGCGCAGTTCGCGGCCGGCGGCATTCCAGCGTCCGGCCTGCGCGATGCCGGCGGCCAGCGCCCAGCGCGTCAGGCGGCGGATATTGCCCGTTTCTTCCGCCAGCGGAATGAAATCGTCCGGCGGGATCAGTCCCAGCCGCGGATGCAGCCAGCGCACCAAGCCTTCCGCGCCGTCGATGCGGCCGCTGGTCAGATGCAGCTTGGGTTGATAATGCAATTCCAGTTGATCGCGATCCAGCGCCTCGCGCAGATCGCCCATCAGCGACAGGCGCTCGGACCGGTGCGGGTCGGTCGCAGGATCGTAGACCGCGATCGGTTCTTCGGCGCCTAGCGCGGAAAGCAACGCGATCTCGGCGCGCCGCATCAATCCATTCGCGCCGGTGGTGTGCAACGGCGCCAGCGCGATGCCGACCGCGGGCGCGAGATCGAGCGTGAGATCGGCTTCGCGATAAGGTTCGGCGAGCGCATCCAGCAGACGGAAGCCCGTGGCGATCGCTTCCTGGCGTCCGGCGCCCGGCAGCAGCACCGCGAATTGCGTATCGGTCGCGCGCGCGGCCAGGCCGTTGCCGATGGGGCCGATACGCTCGCCCGCGCTGCGCATCACGCGGTCGCACACCGCGTGGCCCATGGTCTTGATGATCTCAGGCACGCGCGCCAGCCCGATCACCAGCAGTGCGGCCGAACGCCCGCCTTCGAGTTCGTGCTGGATCGCTGCTTCCGCGCTGATGCGATTCGGCAGCCCGGTGACCTGATCGTGACCGGCCTGATGGATGATGCGCGCCTCGCGCTCCCGGATTCCTTCCGCCATCTTCGCGAACGCCGAAGACAACTGGCCCAGTTCGTCGCCGCGCGCGATCTGCGGCACGCTGTAATCGCCGGCCTCGATGCGCTGCGCGGACGCGGCGAGTTGTTCCACCGGGCGCGAAACGCTGCGCGCGATCAGCCACGCGCCGAGCAGACCGATCGCCAAGCCCAGCGCGAGCAGCGCAGCCCACGCGATCGCGACGGTGCGATACGGGCTCAAGGCCTGATCCACGGAGTAGCCGAGCACCGCGATCACCGGAGCGCTCGCGCGCGAACGATCGAGCGGCACCGCTTGCGCCACGAATTCGCGGCCGTGTGTTTCCAGCAGCATCGGCGGCGTGGGCAGTGCAGGATCATGCGACATCAAGGGTGCGGTCAGCGCCACGCTGTCGCGGCCGTGCGCCATCGTTTTCCAGATGCCGTCGCTTTCGCGCGCAGCCAGTTCGATGTTGCGCGGCAGAGTCGATTGCGCCTGCAAACGCGCCAGCAGGCTGTCGTCGATCGGAATCGCCGCGGCGATCAACCCGACCAGATTGGGCGCGAACACCGGCACCACGACCATCCAGTAGGCGCGGTCGTGCCAGGCCACCACGGCGGCCGCGGGCCGGGAGTAAGCCTGTTCGACCAGATCGGAATACGGGAAGCGCGCACCTGACGCGTAGGTACCGAGCGTATCCACTTCGACGCGGCCCTGGGCATCCAGCAGCAGCATCTGCGTGGCGCCGACGCGCCGGCCGTGGTTGGCGAGCGCCGATTGCATCGTGGCCTGGTCGTGCTGTGCGATCGCCGAACGCAGCGCGTAATCGAGCGCCAGTATGCGCACGCCGTCGGCCACACGGCCGGAGATATCGTCGAGCTGGCGCGAGAACGCGGTCGCGGCCACGCCGAGCTGGCGCTGGCCTTCGCGGATCAATTCATGCCGAGTCACCTGATACACCAGCGTCGCGGTCAGCGCCTGCACCGCGACCAGCGTGGCGACGAAGAACAGCGCGAGCCTGACGCGGAAGCTCATGGCGTCACCGTCAGTAGCTCGTGTGCTCGCGATCGAATTGCAGCCGCGGATCGGGCAGCAGCGAGAGATCGAACTTCAGCGTCTGCGCCGATCCGGTGCCGACGACCGTGACCGATTGCGCGAGGTCGGGCTGGCTGGGTTTCAACCGCGGCTGCCACACGCGCACCGTGTACGTACCCGCGGGCAAGTCGCCGAACTTCACCGTGCCGTCCGTGCCCGAGTGCGCGATCCATGGCGCGCCCGACACATAGAGGTAGGCGATCATCTGATCGTGGATGTTGCAGCCGACCGCGATCACGCCGGTCTTGTCGAGTATCAGCGGCGCCGAGCTTTCACCGGGTGCCAGCACGAACTCGAAAGCCTTGGCCGGCGAGAACGAATACACGTGATGGCGTGTGTCGTCGCTGTTGCGGAATACCACCGAGTCGCCGGGCCGGAAGATCTCTATGTAGGGAATGAAAGTGAGGTTCTTCTGGTCGATTACCTTCACCGCGGATGGGTGTGCAGGTGCTGGCGCAGCGTTTTGCGGCAGCAGCGTGACCACCGCGTCCGGAACCGGTTTGCCTTGCTGGTCCAGTAGGCTGACTTGCAGCCCGCCCGCGCGGGCCGTGGCGCCCAGTGCCAAGGCCGCCACAAGGGTGAGCCAATATGCAGTTCTCATGCACCGCTCGGTGCAAGAAATCGGCCATTCCGGCGCCGCGATTCGGGTCGTTTCCCGAGCCGGAATGGCCCGCCGTGCCGGCTCTGGCGCGGCTTCCCGGCCAGTTCATGGCCGGGGAGCGGCGAAGCGGATCAGCGTCGCGACTTGGCCTGTTCGCGCAGCCGCGTTTCCTGCTCGCGCAACTCCGGCGTGAGAGCCTCGCCGAAGTCCTCCGCTTCGAACACAGGACGGATTTCCACCGTCTCTCCGCCGTCGAAGGGCGCGCGCTTCAGCCATTCGACCGCTTCGTCCATCGACTTCACCTGCCACAACCAGTAGCCGGCCACCAATTCCTTGGTTTCGGTGAACGGACCGTCGATCACGTGCCGCTGTTTGCCGTTGAATTGCACGCGCACGGCCTTCGAAGTCGGATGCAGACCTTCGCCTTCCAGCATCACGCCGGCCTTCACCAGTTCCTCGTTGTACTTGCCCATTGCTTCCAGCAGTTCGCGGCTGGGCATCACGCCCGCTTCGGAATCCGCATTGGCTTTCACCAGCACCATGACTCGCATGTCGTTCTCCTCACGTGTTCGGATCGAACCGTTGGCTGAGCGGCTCTCGTTGTGACGACGAACCGGATACACCCGAATCGACAAGGCTGCGGCTTCCGCCACTTGACGGGCCGGCTGGCGCGGTTCCCAATCCCGCGACCGGCACGGGAGCCTCCAGCATGAACGCATCGAGTTTGACATTGCAACGGCCGTCGGGAGGCGCCGCCCTGCGCGCCATCCTTGCCGGGGGATTCATTGCCGGCACCATCGACATCGGCGCCGCTTCACTAATCAACGGGATCAATCCGCTCACCATCCTGCGCTTCGTCGCAGGGGGCCTGCTGGGCGCGGCCGCCTTGCAGGGCGGCATGGGCGCATCGGTCCTCGGATTGATACTGCAATGGGCGATGTCGCTGCTGATCGCCGCGATCTTCGTGCTGGCGGCGCTGCGCCTGCGCTGGTTGACCGCGCAGCCGATCATTGCCGGCTTGGCGTATGGCGTGGTGATCTACTTCGTGATGAACTACGTGGTGTTGCCGCTGTCGGCCTGGCACCACGTTCCCGCTTTCAAGCTGGTTTCATTCCTGGAAAACCTGGCGGCGATGCTGGTGTTCGGTTTGATCATCGCCTTCTGTGCGCGGCGCAGTCTGCGCCCGTAAGCTTTGCGGGATCCGCGCCGTTCGCAACGGAGATTCGCATGCCGAAGGTGGTGCTCTCTTCCGCATTGTCGCGCTGGCTGCCGCAGGCGGACGGCGCGCAATCGCGGGGCGAAGTCGCGGTCGCGGTTTCCGGCGCCAGCATCGGCGAAGCGTTGGAGCAGGTGTTCGCGCAATATCCGAATCTGCGCGGCTATGTGCTCGACGAGCATGGCACCGTGCGGCATCATCTCGCGCTGTTCGTGGATGGCGCGGCGATCCGCAACAAGCGCGACCTGTCGCAGGCGGTCGGGAACAATTCCGAAATCTACGTGATGCAGGCGCTGTCCGGCGGTTGAATTGGGCCTGTTAGCACTATCCCAAACGGCCGCGCCGTCGGCCCTTTGTCTGCAGGGCAAGGAAGAACGAGGAAGGTGTATGTCGATACAGCGACGAGTGATGACGCAGCCATGCGGGCAAAGGGCCACGGCCCTTCGGGTTGCTCCGCAGCGGCCGCCATCCTGCGGCGCGCGCCTTGACCATAGATTGGCTATGGCGCTGCGGCGCGCGACCTTGTCTGGCAGCCGCTGCGGAAGCAACGCGGCTCGTTAGGGATAGCGTTAACAGGCCCTAGGAGGGACACATGTCCGACGTGCTTCTGGTTTCCACGCGCAAGGGTCTGTTCGTGCTGGAGCGCAGCAACGGCGCTTGGCGGATCGCGCGGCGCGAATTCCTCGGCGACAACGTTGCGCTGGCGATGTGCGACCCTCGCGACGGCAGTTGGTACACCGTGCTCGATCTCGGACATTTCGGCAACAAGTTGCAGCGTTCCACCGATCATGGCGCGACCTGGAGCGAATGCGCTGTGCCCGCGTACGGCGAGGGCGATGAGGTCAGCACCGGCGATGGCAAGCCGCCGCAAGCGGCGACCTTGCGATTGATCTGGTCGCTGGAACCCGGCAGCGCGCAACAGCCGGGAAGATTGTGGGCCGGCACGATTCCCGGCGGTCTGTTCCGCTCGGACGATCACGGCGCGAGCTGGCAACTGATACGCGGCTTGTGGGATTTGCCCGAACGCCGCGGCTGGTTCGGCGGCGGCTACGATCAACCGGGCATCCATTCGATCTGTATCGATCCCGAAGATGCGCGCATGATCCGCGTCGGTGTTTCCACCGGTGGCATCTGGGGCAGCAACGACGACGGCGCGACATGGAAACAGTGTGCGAAAGGCATGCGCGCCGAGTACATGCCGCCCGAGCGCGCCTATGATCCGAACGTGCAGGACGTGCATCGGCTGGTGCAATGCCGCGGGAATCCACAACGGTTCTGGGCGCAGCACCACAACGGCGTGTTCCGCCACGACGGCGGCGATTGGGAAGAAATCACCAATGTCTCGCCCTCCGTGTTCGGTTTCGCGATGGCGGTGCATCCGCAAGACGCGGACACCGCGTGGTTCGTGCCCGCGACCAAGGACGTGCGCCGTATTCCGGTGGACGGCAAGGTGGTCGTCGCGCGCACCCGCGACGGCGGCAAGAATTTCGAAGTGCTGCGCGACAACCTGCCGCAACACGATGCGTATGACCTGACCTTGCGCCACGCATTGGCGATCGATTCGAGCGGCGATCGTCTCGCGTTTGGTTCCACTACCGGCGGCTTCTGGATCACCGAGGATCAGGGCGATCACTGGACAATGCTGGATGCACGTCTGCCGCCGGTGTATGCGGTGAGCTTTGCTTCCACGTGATTGCAGGCCATGACCGCTGCCACTTGACGCGCGTGGCGGTCGGGTTCTCAATCTTCCGTTTTGACTCGAGGAGAATCGCATGAACGCCGCAACCCTTCGGCCGCTCGTTGCGGCGCTGTGCGCGCTGCTAGCCACCGCTGCAAGCGCGGCAGCGCCGACTGCCGCATCGGATACGGCCCTGCTGGGCTTCACCGCCGACGGCGCGACACAGGAACGAAGCCTCGAGCAAAAGTTTGATGCTCAGTTGAGCGCATCCGAGATGCGCGACTGGCTGAAGCGGTTGTCTTCCGGACCGAATCAGGTCGGCGCGCCGCACGACAAGGCCAATGCGGAGTTCATGCTGGGTCTGTTCAAGCAGTGGGGCTGGGACGCGCGCATCGAAACCTTCGACGTGCTGTATCCCACTCCGAAAGAGGAAGCCGTCGAACTCATCGCGCCGACGAAGTTCAAGGCGGCGCTGCACGAACCGCCGGTGAAGGGCGACAGCACCTCCGATCTGCCCGGCGCACTGCCGCCGTACAACGTGTATGGCGCCGACGGCGATGTCACCGCGCCGCTGGTGTATGTCAATTACGGCATGCCGGACGACTACAAGGAATTGGCGCGGCACGGCGTGGACGTGAAAGGCAAGATCGTGATCGTGCGCTACGGCAGCGGCTGGCGCGGACTGAAGCCGGAGCTCGCATACCAACACGGCGCGGTGGGTTGCCTGATCTATTCCGATCCGCGCGACGACGGCTACTTCGAAGGCGACACCTATCCGCAAGGCGGCTGGCGTCCGCCCGAAGGCGTGCAACGCGGCTCGGTGGCGAAGATGCAGATGTATCCGGGCGATCCCACCACGCCCGGTTTCGGTTCGACTCCCGATGCCAAACCGCTGCCGATCAAGGATGCGAAAACCATCCTGAAGATTCCGGTGCTGCCGATTTCCTACGCCGATGCCACGCCGCTGTTGAAGGCGCTGGGCGGAGAAGTCGCGCCGGCCAACTGGCGCGGCGCACTGCCGATCACGTATCACATCGGCGCGGGCCCCGCCAAAGTGCATTTGCTGGTGAAATCCGACTGGACGCGCAAACCGGTGTACGACGTGATCGCCACGCTGAAAGGTTCGAGCGAAGCGGATCAATGGATCGTGCGCGGCAATCACCACGACGGCTGGGTGTTCGGCGCGTGGGATCCGCTGGCCGGCATGGTTGCCGAGCTGGGCGAAGCGAAAGCCCTGGGCGCGTTGTACAAGCAAGGCTGGAAACCGAAACGCACCATCGTCTATGCGAGCTGGGACGGCGAGGAGCCGGGTCTGCTCGGTTCCACCGAATGGGCGGAAACGCACGCCAAGGAGTTGCAGCAGAAGGCGGTGCTGTATCTCAACTCCGATACCAACGCGCGCGGTTTTCTCGGCGCGGGCGGCAGCCACTCGTTGCAACACCTGGTCAATCAGGCTGCGGCCGATGTAAACGATCCGGAGAAGAACGTCAGCGTGCAGGAACGCATGCGCGCTCACCTGTTGGTCGAGGCCGCCAACAAGAACGCGCGGCCCGAGATCAAGGCGCTGGCGAAGATCGCGGAGAAAGGCGGCGACGTACCGATCGAGGCGCTCGGCTCGGGCTCGGACTACAGCGCATTCCTGGAGCATCTGGGATTGGCGTCGCTGGATCTCGGTTTCGGCGGAGAGGACGACCAGGGCGGCGTGTATCACTCCCGCTACGATTCGTTCGATCACTTCGACCGCTTCGGCGATCCGGGCTTCAAGTACGAAGTCGCGCTGGCGCAGGTTGCGGGCCGCGTCGTGATGCGCACCGCGGACGCGGAAGTCGTTCCGATGCGCTTCGGCGATTTTTCCGACACGCTGGATCGCTACGTCGGCGAACTGCACAAGCAAGTGGACGACACCAAGAAGGCCACGGAGGAGCAACACAAGCTGCTGGCGATGCACGCCTACGAGCTGGATTCCGATCCGACGCGGCCGGTCGGACCGCCGGAACGCGATTCGGATGTGCCGAACATCGATCTGAAACCGCTGGACGACGCCGCGAAGAAACTGAAGGCCAGCGCGCAGGCGTATGAAACCGCGTACAACGCACGCGCGGCGAAAGGCTTGCGGATTCCGGACGCCCAGTTGCAGCAGATCAACGCTCTGATGGCTAACATGGAGCAACGCCTCACCGATCCGAACGGCTTGCCCGGACGCGAGTGGTTCAAGCACATGATCTACGCGCCGGGCATGCTCACGGGCTATGGCGTCAAGACCGTGCCGGGCGTGCGCGAAGCGCTGGACGGCCGTCGCTGGGCCGAAGCCAGCAAGTACGCGGCGGTCACCGCGAAAGTGCTGGACGATTATTGCGCGCAGCTCGACAAGCTGACGGCGATGTTGAAGTAGGAGCCTGCTTGCAGGCGACCAAGCCGTAGGGCGGGAGGAGCGCAGCGAATCCCGCCGCACGCTTGCTGAGATACTTATGTGCAAACGGAGCACGAAATTGATATTCGCCGTTTTGGCAATGATCCTGGCAGAGCCGACATTCGCCGCTCCGCAGGCAAAAGTGGAAAATTGCGGCTGGCTTGTGGCAAAGAAAGATGTGCTCGTGCCTCAGCCTGACTCGTCACTCAAGCCAAGCGATCCGGCACCGTTATCTAAGCCGCCGCCGCAAGCCAAGGCGGCGTACTGCGAGCGCGACACCATGATGTCCTATGTCGGTGACCAACGCGTGCTTCAACTCGGGTTACCACTAGTGATTCGCTCGAGTGGACGCGAAGGAGTTCTGGAAGTGAACCCAACTGTACTTTTCAACTTCCATCGAGTGGGCAAGCAGTATCTTCCTGGCAAGGGCCAAAAGTGAAGATTGCCCATGTGCATGCGCTGCGTCCGTCAAACTAGCGGATGCTCATTCGCTGCGCACTTCGCGCCGCTCAATTCAGATGTTAGCTCCCAACAAACGCCATGAAATTTGACCGGCTCAACGATCCCAAACCAATGACCGCCCGGCGCGCGGTGCGACGCGGCACTTTGTATGTCTATGGTCCAGTATTTCTAATCATCTGTGCGGGTTCAACACTCGCTTTGGCAGTAGTTAACCTATCGCTTATTGGTGCTGCTGTGCTTTGGTTCCTTGGTTTAGGTGCTGCTTGGCGATGGTGGTCGTACTTTGTACCCCAATGGCGTGCTTGGGCTCTTAGCCGTGGTGCTGATCCAACCGAGTTACAGGCGCGTGCGGTGCGAGCCCAGCTTGTATGGCCAAAAGGTTCTATCTTTGAGCGCACCGAAATTCGTCGCAATGGGCGCTAACCACTCATTCCAACGGGCGCCCATCAGCCAAGCAGCGTCGCGCCGCTAATTCGCATCACTAAGAAGCAACACGCGCAACTCACGCCGCAGCGTCGAGCGCCACGCTATGCCGGCGCGGCGCGTGTTCGGTGAACTCGCCCTGCGCCGCGAGCTTCGAGAACAACCCGCCGCGGCGGATCAGCTCCTCGTAACGGCCGCGCTCGACCAGCCGGCCGCGATCCAGCACCAGGATCAGGTCGGCGTTGCGTACGGTCGAAAGGCGGTGCGCGATAATGAAAGTGGTGCGGTCGCGCGCGAGATTGTCGAGCGCGCGCTGGATGCGCGCCTCCGTGGCGTTGTCCAGCGCGCTGGTCGCTTCGTCCAGGATCAGGATCGGCGCGTCCTTCAGCATCGCGCGTGCGATCGCCAATCTCTGGCGCTCGCCGCCCGAAAGTGAAGTGCCGCGTTCGGCCACGGGGGTCGCATAGGCGTCGGGTTTCTGCGCGATGAAGGAATGCGCATCCGCCGCGCGCGCGGCGGCTTCGACCGTCGCTGCATCAGCGTGTGGATTGCCGACTTTCAGATTTTCCTCGATCGAACGATGGAACAGCCCGGCTTCCTGGAAGACGACGGCAATGTTCCGGCGCAGCGAATCCAGATTCACCGAACGGATGTCGACGCCGTCGATCGTGATGCGGCCGCCGTCCGGATCGTGCGCGCGGTAGAGCAGGCCGAGCGCGGTGGTCTTGCCCGCGCCGGTCGGTCCGACCAACGCGACTTTCATCCCAGGCTTCACCCGGAAACTCAGATCGTGCACGGCAGGCCGTCCGCCGTAGCTGAAGCTGACGTCCTCGAACGCGACTTCGCCGCGCACGCGCGGCAGCATCGGCGCGTTCGGTGCTTCGGCGATCGAGGGCCGCGTGTCCATCACCTCGAAGAAATCGCGCAAGGATTGCGACTGGAAGAACAGGTTGGAGATGAAGGTTGCGAATTGCTCCAGCC
>DATFCO010000336.1:0-6651 GCA_035253005.1 Rhodanobacteraceae bacterium | reverse complement strand
AGTGATTCGGCCAATGCGAACAGTTCGCAGCGCTCCAGCATGCGGCGCGCTTTCTTCAATCCGCCTTTCACGATGATCGTCACGATGCCGCCGAAGCCGTCCATCTGGCGTTTTGCCAACGCATGCTGTGGATGCGATTTCAGGCCCGGATAGATCACGCGCTCGACCGCCGGATGTTGCTCCAGCCAGCCTGCCAGTTCCAGCGCGTTTGCGCAGTGCGCGCGCATTCGCAAGGCCAGCGTCTTGACGCCGCGCAAAGCGAGGAAAGCGTCGAACGGGCCGGCCACCGCTCCCACCGAGTTCTGCAGGAACGCCATGCGTTCGCCGAGTTCGTCGTTGGCGACGACGGCGATGCCACCGACCATGTCGGAATGACCGTTGAGATATTTGGTGGCCGAATGCACCACGATATCGGCGCCGAATTCGATCGGCCGCTGCACCATCGGCGAACAGAAAGTGTTGTCCACCGCGAGCAGCAGGTCGTGTTTTTTCGCGAACGTCGACACTTTCGCAAGATCGACCAGCTTCAGCATCGGATTGGTCGGCGTCTCTGCCCAGATCATGCGCGTGTTCGGTTTCAACGCGGCCTTTAGCGCGCCTACATCGTTCAAATCGACGAAGCTGAAGTCCAGTCCCGCGCTGCGCCGGCGCACGCGTTCGAACAGGCGATAGCTGCCGCCGTAGAGATCGTCCATCGCGATCACGTGGCTGCCGGAGTCGAGCAGGTCCAGCACCGTCGCGGTCGCCGCCATGCCTGACGCAAACGCGAAGCCCGCTGCGCCGCCCTCAAGATCGGCGACACAACGCTCCCACGCCATGCGCGTCGGATTCTGCGTGCGGGAATATTCGTAGCCTTGATGCACGCCCGGACTCTTCTGCACGTAAGTCGAGGTCGCGTAGATCGGTGTCATGATCGCGCCGGTCGAGGGATCGGGCGACTGCCCGGCGTGGATGGCGCGGGTGGGCAATTTCAAGCGATTCGTATCGGACATGAATAGTGTATCCAGAGAGTTTATCTTTATCCGTTTTTGAACAAGGTCATGAATCTCGACAGCTGTCCAGAATCGAACGCACATACGACATTCGGATATTGACCTTGTACTATGTGTCTATACATCGCCGTGTAGCTCTGGCTTGAATCGTGGAGATCGAGAAAATGATTATCGTGCACTGCAAGAACTATTGGAAATCGGCCGCGAAGAAAATCAAAGAAATCCGGCACAGTTATGCGCTGAAAAGCGTTCAAACACCAGTGATTCAGTTCTAATACTATCAGTGGCCTGTTGCATGTGATCAGCTTGTGCGCGCCTTCGATAACGAACTTTTCGTAACCTTCGACGTCCAGTTTGATGAAATCCAGCTTTTCGGCTGCATCGAATTCCACAAATAAATCGTCCAACTTTCGAATATCGATAATTTCGGTAATGTGGCCTTTGCTGGCCTTCGTCTGGTCGGATACGAATCCGCCAGCCCGATTATTCGGGGCAAAGGTGATTTCGGACCTCACGTTCTTGTTTCCCAAGCCGAGGTTGACCAAAGTTACATTGTGCGATCCGGATTGACTCACGTTGCGCCGCAAATAGCGAAAAGTAGAAGGTGAAGCTTCAAATGAGATTACTTTCGCGGCCAGCTGACTGAACAGAATTGTTGTCAAGCCGATGTTCGCACCTACGTCCACAACGACGTGTCTTGGCAGGATCAAAGATGAGAACAGTTTGACCATCGGCGGTTCAAAAACTGGGCCGACAGCGTCCAGATACGCGTCGTCCGACACAATCCGATGATTGGTGTTGCCGATCTGCACGCTGACTTCATGATCGCTCATCGCATTGGTATCTCTTTCATGTTCGCGCTGCTGCGCATCTACACAGGAACAGTGTTTAAGCCACCCGCCGCCGCAGGTAATTCAACAGATCGATGCGCGTGATCAGGCCGAGGAATTTGTCCTCGTCCATCACGATCGCTACGTGACCGCGTTCGAATATCGGCAGCAACGATTCGATCGGCGAATCCACCGGTAGCATGTGCAGGCGGCTAACCATCGCGGTGGAAACCGGATCACGGAATTTAGCCTCGTCGCCGTAGACGTGGATCAGCAGGTCGGATTCGTCGAGCATGCCGACGATCTTGTCGCCGTCCATTACCGGCAATTGCGACACGTCGTATAACTTCATGCGGTTGTACGCCGTGACCAGCAACTCGTTCGGTCCGACCACCACCGTGTCGTGTTGCGCGTACGGGCGCAGGATCAGGTCGCGCAGATCGCCGGTCGGCTGGCGATCGAGAAAGCCGTTGTCCAGCATCCAGTAGTCGTTGTAGAGCTTGGACAGATACTTGTTGCCGGTGTCGCAGACCAGCGTGACCACGCGCTTGGGCTCGCTTTGCTCGTGGCAATATTTCAGAGCAGCGCAAAGCAGCGTACCGGTGGAGGAACCGCCCAGAATCCCTTCCTTCTTCAGCAATTCGCGCGCGGTCAGAAAACTTTCCTTGTCGGTGATCGAATAGGCCTTCTTCACGCGCGAGAAATCGCTGATCACCGGCAGGAAATCCTCACCGATGCCTTCCACCATCCAGCTCGCCGATTTGGTGCTGAGCGTGCCTTCGTTGATGTATTGCGCGAGGATCGAACCGACCGGGTCGGCCAGAACGAATTCCGTCTGCGGCGAGACGCGTTCGAAATAATGCGACAGTCCGGTCATCGTGCCGGAAGAACCGCAACCGAACACGATCGCGTCGACGCGGCCGTCCATCTGCTCGAAGATTTCCGGACCGGTGGCGGCTTCGTGCGCGGCCGGATTGTCGGGATTGCCGAACTGGTTGATGAAATACGCGCCGGGCGTTTCGCGCGCGATGCGCTCGGCCAGATCCTGGTAGTACTCAGGATGACCCTTGGCCACGTCCGAGCGCGTCAGCACCACTTCCGCGCCCATTGCCTTGAGGTTGAAAATCTTCTCGCGGCTCATCTTGTCGGGCACGACCAGGATCAGCTTGTAACCCTTCTGCTGCGCGACCAACGCCAAGCCCAAACCGGTATTGCCCGCGGTGCCTTCGACCAGCGTCGCACCAGGTTTGATTTTCCCCGCACGCTCCGCGCCTTCGATCATCGACAGGCCGATGCGGTCCTTGATGGAGCCGCCCGGATTGGCGCTTTCCAGCTTCAGGAACAGTTCGCAGACGCCGGCATCCAGGCGGCGCGCGCGCACCATCGGGGTGCGGCCGATCAGTTCGAGAACGCTGTCGACGATCATGCAGACTCCTGCAGCCACGCCGTGGGTACCGCAGCACTTCGACGGGGGCTGTCCAAGCCCGGCATATTAACCGATGCGATCGTTCGCATTCGACTCAGACAGACGAGCCGGGCGTTGCAGGGCAAAAAAATGCGCCGTTTTCAACCTCGACGTATCAGATCGCGCAGAAGGGAATGCCATCCGGACGAATAGCGCCGATAACGGCCGTTCAATGTTTCGGACAGCGTGCCTCGCAGGCGTCGCCACGGCATGCCGCGAAGAGATCGGCGTATATTCAGGTGGCCGAGCTTCTCTGCGGCCAACGATAGATATTCGGCTTTGACACTGCGCGTTTCCCGCAATCGTTTCAGCAGTACTTCACCGCGTTCCAGAAGATTGTCGATCATGGACACGCCTGTATTGCGCAGACCGTCCCACTTTTCTCCCAAACTGCGTTCCGGCATGCCCAATTGATTGGCGTCGTGCTGACGATAGTCAACCAGCGCCTGGTCGAGACAATCGAAACCGTCGAACGCGGCCGCCATGATTGCGAGCCATTCGTCGTGGATCCAGCAGGCCGGAAATGGCAGCGAAATTTGCAGGAGGGAATTCCGCAAGGCTGCGGTAGCGCCGGTCGCAAGATTCCGCCGCAACAAGACCTCGAAACCGTAGCCTTGATGTATCTTTTTCAATTCCGCCCGCGTCACCCGCAACGTCGCGAATAGTGAGCGGCCCAGGTCTGCTCCCGAGGCGTCCACCCGTCTTGCGTCACTGCAGAGGAACAGCAATTCGGAGCGCTTCTGGAATTCCTCAAGCTGTCCGGCCACCTTGTCCGAATGCCAGACGTCGTCCTGGTCGCAAAGGAAAAGCACGTCGCCGGATGCATTCCGCAGCGCCGCCTCGAAATTGGATACGTAGCCAACGTTTTTTTCGTTGAGGAGGACGCGTACCCTGATGCCACGCTTCTCGGCCGCTTCGCGCAAGGTCTCCAGCAAGGCAGGCGTTCCGTCGGTGGAAGCGTCGTCGCGCACCACGATTTCGTCCGGCTGGCGCGATTGGGCCAGCAGGCTCTCCCACAGCGTGGGCAGATATCGCACGCCGTTGAAGGTGCATAGCACGATGGACGAGGACAGTGGCATGCGGCGACATTGTCTGCGCTTCCGCGCGCGCTTCAAGGCCATGCATCAGAGCGGAACGAAGTTGAGACTCCTCCAGAACAAACCGGCCCGCATTGCGGGCCGGTCGAACAAGACGGGAGTGGCGGATCAATGCGCCGTCGCGGCGTGTCGATCCCACATTCGGGTAAGTCGGTCCTTCAGATGCAGTTTCTCGCGCTTCATGCCGGCCAGGGAGGTGTCATCCAGCGGCAGCACGCCGAGTTCCGCGTCGCGAACCTTGCTGTCCAGTTCCTGATGGTGCTGATAGAGGCGGCGGAACTCGGGATCCGCCTTCATCAGCGCTTCGACGTCGTCTTTCTGCATGGATTCGAACATCGCAGAACCTCCTTCAAGTCAACGGCGCACGCCGGACGCGTGCGCCATGCAAAACACCAAATCACGCCGCCCACGCACCGTTGCAAAACGGGGCGCGGGATCATTGAAAGCTGTGGAATGCATGCGTGGAATGCGCTCTTCAGAAACGAGTTGTCGCTTCGTATGAAGGCTCGTTTCGGCCTTGAAACTACTCCTTCGCTCCCGCGATGGCAACCCCGCGCAAAGCCGCGCCCGGGCTGGCGCTTCGCCTGCAACTGATTGACCTTGTGGAACTTTCCGGCGTCGGTGCGCGCCGCCTCAACCTCCGGCGCTGACTTGCACGCTCGCACCCTTGCCGCCGCTTTCCACCGAACGGATGTGGATGCGCGAAGCGTCCGCGCCACCGGCGACCAGTGCGTCGCGCACGGCCACGGCCCGGCGGCCGGCCAGTACGCGCATGCCGGATGCCGCGCGCGGCACGATCCGGATCGATTGACCGGCGTGCGCCTGAGCAAACTCAGCCAGGCGACGCGCCCGGGTGGGTGAAAGCTGTTCGGAGCCGGCGTTGAAGGCGCTATCGGACAAGGCCAGGCTGGCGCTGCTACCCGAAGAGGACGCGGAATCGCCGCGCAACGCGCGCGTGGCCTGTTCGGCGAGATCGGCTTCCTTGCGCGCCAATGCCGCGGCGTGCGCCTGCGCGGCGGCCAGCTTCTTCGCCTGCTCGGCTTCGGCTTGCGCCTGTTGTGCCTGCAGCGAATACGCCGCCCCTTGCTGCTGCAGCATTTGCGCCTGCTCGACCGCGGCCTGGTACCGCAGGCGTTGTCGGGCCAGCTCCGCTCGAGCGGCAGCAGCATCCGCCTGCGAAGCTTCCAGCATGATGCGGTCGTGTTCGCGCTGGAGTTGATCGAGTTGCCGTTGATCGGCTTCGCTCTGCGCCGCGGCGCGCGCCAGCGCCACCCGCTGCTCGGCCATGAACAGATAGTGCGGGCGTTCGCGCCGACCGGAGTCGCGCAACGCATTGATGGCATCGCGCGCGCGCGCCTGCTCGCCCGGCGCGAGGGTGCCCAGCACGGGATCGGCACTCAGTTGATCGAGCTGCGCGGAAAGCCGTTGCACGTCGGCATCCGTTTGCGCCGCGCGCGCGCTCAGAGGGGAAACGAGAGCCAGCGCCAGCAGCAGGATAACGGTCGTTCGCAAGGCGCGCATCAGCGTCTGCTCCCTTGATCGTAGGCGCCGGTGCTGCTGGGCGGCGGCGGCAGCGATTCGTCTTCGATGGGCGCGCTGGAATCGCTGGGCGGGAATGCATTCGAGTCCGCAGGCGCCGGTGCGCTGGAACCGCCCGGCGCCGGAGGCGCACCCGGTTGAGGGGCACCCAACTGGATCGGTGGCAGTTCTTCAGACGATGCGCCGCTGGCCGGTTGCGAAGCCGCTTGCTGTGCCGCTTCGGCTGCGGCCTGCTTCTGATCCAAGTCGGCTTGCAGATTGGCGTTTTGGTCGCGCTGGTTCTGGATACGGCTTTCCAGTTCTGCGGTACGGGCGCGGGCGCGAGCGGTTTCCGCCGCGGCCGCGGCTTCCTCGGCACTGGCCGTGGCCTGGTCGTTGTCGCCGTTGGCCATGGCTTGTTGGGCGAAGGCGAAGCGGCGCTGGGCCTCGGCGAAATCGTCCGGGGCGCGAGTGGCGGCTCCGGCCGCGTCGGCTGCGCGAATTTCCGAATCGGCCTGATTCATCAACCCGGTCGGCGGCGGGGTGGTGGCGCATCCACTTGCGAATGCCATCACGAAAAGCGGAACCAGCCGATGGATTTTCATTCGGGAGCGTGCCATAAGGTTGCCGTTGGGGAGCACGAACCTATTGTCGGGCGCGGGTGGCGGCATTGCAACGCGAGCATTGCTGGCCCCGCTTTTGCTTCCTTGCTGTCCACCATTCGCAATGGTACTGCCATGGACATCGGG
>DATFCO010000335.1:0-2334 GCA_035253005.1 Rhodanobacteraceae bacterium | reverse complement strand
GCCGAAGATGCGGACAAACCCGGCATTGCGCGCATCCGCTTCTTCCCGGACGGCAGTTCCACCGGCGGCCATATCGAACTCACGCGCAGGCAACGCGAAGTGCGCATCGACGTGGACTGGCTGACGGGGGCTGTCGCGATGCACGAGCGCGGGTTTGGGCAGTGAAATGGCAGTTCGCAAAGTGGGGATTGGGGGCGAGTAGCGGGGGCGCTCTGCTCTGGCGCCTGCGCGAGATTGCGATGTCACGATCGCCGCTGCTGCAACACCAGCCGGTTTTTGCGCCCCCGCCACCCATCTCCCATCCCCGCTTTTCGGGCTTCACCCTGCTCGAAGTGCTCGCCGCGATCGCGCTGCTGGCGTTCGCTTTCGCGATCGGGTTGCGCGCGATGAGCGGCGCGCTCGGAAACAGCACGCGCGGCGAGGCGATGACGCAGGCCGCGCTGGAAGCGCAGTCGCTGCTGGACATGCAGGGCCTGAGCGTGCCGCTGCGCGCGGGCGAACAGCAAGGCCGTTTTGCGGATGGCGCGAGCTGGCGGCTGCAAACCAGCGTGTATCGCCCGCCGGTGCAGAATGCGAATCCTGCTGCGGCGTTTTCCACGCCGGAACCGCTGTCCGATGATGACGACGCCGATGGCATGAATCGCGGCGGCGGCATCGATCTGTTCCGGCTGGATCTGGACGTGCGCTACGCCGGCACGCGCACGCTGCATTTCTCGACGTTGAAAGCGCAGTTGGCGCAGCCGCGATGACACGGCGCGCTTCCGGTTTCACGTTGCTCGAAATCCTGCTCGCGCTGGTGCTGATGGCCTTCGCGATGGTGGGCGTTTGGGGCGCGTTGCGCACCGGCACCAAACTCGCGCACGGCGCGGATGCGTCGATGCAGCAGAGCGATCGCGTGCGCGCGGTGCAGCAGTTCCTGCGCGACTATCTCGGCGGTGCGCAGCCGCAGGCTTACGTTCCCGCGCAGGACCAGTCCGCGCGCATGTTCGAGGGCGCATCGCAAAAACTGACCTTCGTTGCGCCGATGCCCGCGCAACTGGGCGACGGCGGGCTGTTCGTGCAAACCCTGCAACTGGTGCAGAACAAAGATGCGCGGGATTACTCGCTTCAACTGACCTACTCGCCGCTTTCCAGCGACGTTTCGGTGCCGCCGCCCGCGACGCCCGAGCCGCTGCTCGATCATGTCGCCGACGGCGAGTTCGAATATCTCGTCGCCGGCCGCTCCGGCGAAACCGCGCACTGGCAGGACACCTGGCAAAGCACCTCCGGACTGCCGCTGGCGGTGAGGATCGCGATCAAGCCCGACTGGAGCGAACGCATCGGTTTTCCGGAAATGCTGATCCCGTTGCGCGCGGGTAACGGGCAGGGCCGCGGCGGAGTCGAGGACGCGGGAGCGGGACCGTGATCCAGGTTCGCGGCGCCGCGTTGCTGTTCGCGTTGTGGGCGGTGGCTTTGCTGGCCGCGCTCCTGGCCGGGCTTGCACTGGGCGCGCGCAGCGAGGGCGAGGCCGCGCTGAATCTCTATTCGCAAACGCGAGCGCGCTATGCCGCGGATGCGGGCGTGGCGCGCGCGATCGAGGCCTTGCGCGAGGGCGATCCGGCGCGACGCTGGGTGCCGGATGGGCGCGCGTATCACTTCGAGTTCGACGGCGCGCGCGTGCAGGTGCGGATCGACGACGTGTCCGGCCAGGTCGATCTCAACGCCGCCACGCCGCAGGTGCTGACAAACCTGTTTCTGGCGGCCGGAGCGGACAATCAGCAGGCGCAGGCGTTGAGCGACGCCGTGCAGGACTGGCGCGACGCCGACGATCTGCCGCACGCGCACGGCGCCGAAGCCGATACCTACAAGCGCGCCGGACTGAAATGGCAACCGCGCAACGGGCCGTTCCGCACCAGCGACGAATTGGCGCGCGTGTACGGCATGAGCGATGCGCTGTACCGGAAACTCGCCGATGCCGTTACGGTTTATTCGGGACGCAACTTTCCCGATCCGCAATACGCGGGGCCGTTGGCGCTGGCCGCGACCCGCGACGGCGATCTGGACGCCGCGACCCGCGCAGTTGAGGCGCGGCGCGCGCGCGCGCCCTTGACCGGCGGCGCCCCGACGCAGATCCAAACCGGAATCGAATCGCAGACGCTCGTCGCCGGTTTCGGAGGCGTCACCCAGGAAATCCGCAGCCTCGCGACCTTGCCTGACGGCACGCAATCCGGACAGGACGTGACCGTGCGGCTTACGGCCATGACCGGCAGTTTGCGGCCCTACGCCGTGCTAGGCTGGCGCGGCTTTTCGGAAACCGCGGAAGAGGCCGGCGCAAATTCACGATGAACGGCTTTT
>DATFCO010000334.1:0-6458 GCA_035253005.1 Rhodanobacteraceae bacterium | reverse complement strand
GCTCAGCATGGCCGCGGTGCCGCTGCTGGTGCTCGGCGTGGCGCGGCTGCCGAAGCTGCGCAAACCCAAGCGCGAGTTCGACCGGATCGATGGCGAAGCGCCGCGCGTGATCATCGCCGGCTTCGGCCGCGTCGGTCAGGTGGTCGGCCGTCTGCTGTACGCGCACCACATCCCGTTCACCGCACTGGAGAGTTCGGTCGAACAAGTCGATTTCATGCGCCGCTTCGGCAACAAGGTGTTCTATGGCGATCCCACGCGCGTGGAACTGCTGCGCGCCGCGCAGGCCGACAAGGCGGAAGTGTTCGTGCTGGCCACCGATGATCCGGAAGCCAACGTGCGCACCGCTCGCATCGTGCGCAGATTGTTCCCGCACTTAAAAATCGTGGCGCGCGCGCGCAACCGTCAGCACGCGTTCCGGCTGATGGATCTGACTTCGCCTGATGACGTGGTGCGCGAGACTTTCTATTCCAGCCTGAAGATGGCGAAGATGGCGCTGCAGGCGTTGGGCTTCAGCAAGGAAGCCGCGCAAACGTCGGTGGAGACGTTCCGTCAATTCGACGAACGCCTGCTGCGCGAGCAGCATCTGGTGTACGACGATGAGTCCGCGCTGGTACAGGGCGCGCAGGAAGCGCGTCAGGAACTGGAGCGGCTGTTCGAAGCCGACCGCGCGCTTACGGCGAAGGCGGAAGTCAATCAGCAGACGACGCCGGCTGGCGCAGTACCTGATTAGTCGCCGGCAGAATCCGCGGCGCGATTTCCAGCGCCATATCAATCAACCCGAGCAGTCGCGCGACATCCGCGGGCGTGCGGCCGAACGCATCGGCGCTGTCGCGGCTGGCGCCGCGCGAGAGCAGGACGCGCGCCGGCTGGAACAACGCGTGCATCGCGCAGGCGTGCAGCGCGGTCACGCCGCGCGCATCGGCGTGATCGGGATCGGCGCCGTTGTCCAGCAACGCGGGCAGCAACGCGCCGAGGTGCGTGCCGTCGGCATCCGAGGCGGGCCTGGATTGCGAGCCGAGCAGCAACAGCAAAGCGCTCGCGCCATGTTGATCCGCGGCATCGATCTGCACGTCCGGCGCTTTCAGCAGCGCATCCAGCAGGCGCTTGCAGCGCAGGCTGTCGCGGCTGTCGAAACAGAAACGCGCTGCGGCGTGCAGTGCGGTGTGGCCCGATGCATCGGCAAGATTGGCATTCGCTCCATGCGCGAGCAGCGCTTCCACGATTTCCGGGAAGCCGAGCGCGGCCGCCACCATCAAGGCGGTCGCATCGTTGGGCAGACGGCGGTCGGGTTTCGCGCCGCGTTCCAGCAACAGATTCACCACGGCTTCGCGGCGCGCGCTGATCGCGGCCGACAACGGCGTCGCGCCCGATTCGGCGGCGAGCTCGATGTCGGCGCCGGCTTCGATCAACCGTTGCGCGGCGTCGATGTGACCCGCGCCGCAGGCGCGCAGCAGCGCGCTGGCGCCGCGCTCGTCGCGGGTGTTCACGTAGAAACCGAGCATCAGCAATTTGCTGACCGCATCCGCATCGCCCGCGGCGGCGGCGCCGGGCAGATCTTCCGCGCGCAGCGGCCGCTGCGGCAGCGGCCAGCCGTGCCAGCGCAACCAGTGTTCCAACTGCGAATCGCCGCGCGCCAATGCCAGGCCCAGCGGCGTTTCGCCATTGGCCGCCGCGCGTTCCGGATCGGCGCCGTGCGCGACCAGCGCGCGCGCCAGCGGCAACGCGTCGCGCCCGGCATCGAGCGCCACGTGCAAGGGCGTTGCGCCGCCGCGATCGCGTGCGTTGGGATCGGTCCCGCGTGCGAGCAAGGCATGCAGCACGGAGGCGAGTGCGCCGCAGGCGGCGTGGTGCAGCGGCGTGCGGCCCTGCGCATCGGCGCCGAATGCATCCGCACCGCGCTCCAGCAGCGACAGCGCGAACGCCGAATGACCGGCATCGTCCAATCGCGACAGCGCGCGCGCGTACAAGCCGGCTCCCGCGGGCGTCGCGCCTGCATCCAGCAATTGCCACAGTGCATCGATCGAAGCGGGCAGGCGATCGATCAATGCGTCGAACAATCGAGTGCCGTCGTCGAGTCTCGCTTCCGGACTCAAACCGTGTTCCAGCAACCATTGCCGCGCGGGCGCGTGGTCGCCTTCGATCAGGTCGAGATACAGCGCCGCCAGTTCGCCCGTGGGCCAGCCGCGCGCGCGTTCGGAAAAGCCGGACGCCACGGTCCAGTGCCCGAAACGCAACGCATCCAGCAGATGCGCCGGCGTGTCGGCGCCCGGCTCGGGCTGCGCGGCCAGCGCGTGCGAAGACGGCAGCGGCGTGGAGGGATCGAGCAGCGCGACCAGATCCCAGCGACCCGCCGTGGCGGCGTGATCCAGCGCGCTGCGTCCGTCCTGGCTCTTGGCCTTGGCATCGAGACCGAGCGCCAGTAACGCGCGCACGCATTGCGCGTTGGCGCGAGGCGACTGACAGGCCAAGATCAACGCGTCGCGTCCGTGCTCGTCGCGTGCGCGCGCGTTGGCTTGCGCGGCGATCAATCCGTTCAACGCCGCATGCGCGCCGGCACGCGCGGCTTCCATCAAGGCTGTGACGCCGCGGCGATCGGCGAGATCGGCATTGGAGCCGGCGTCCAACAGCACGCGCACGATCGCCGCGTGTCCTTCCAGCGCGGCGTTCATCAGCGCGGTGCGGCCAAGCGAATCGGCGGCATCGACGCGTGCCCTGTGTTTCAGGAGCAACTGCACGCCGCGCGGATCGTCGTCGGCGATCGCCGCCGCGCAAAGCAGCGCGGGCACGCCCTGCGAGGGTTCGCTCTTGGCGCCGTGTTCCAGCAGGAATTTCACCAGCCCCCAATTGGCCGCGCCCGCCGCCAGCCCCAGCGGCGATTGGCGATTGCGGTTCAACGCGTCCAGCGGCGCCTGTGCATCGATCAGGATCGCAGCGATCGAAGGCTCGGCCGCCAGCGCCGCGTAGTGCAATGGCGTGTTGCCTTCGCGATCGACCAGACGCGGATCGGCGCCGTTGGCCAGCAAGGTCATCACCGCTTCGGAGCGGCCGTGATAGCTGTCTCGCGTGGCGGCCAGCAGGGCGGTGACGTCGCAATGCGCACGGTTGACCTGCGCGCCGCGCGAGATCAGCGCGCGCAGCAGGCGCGTGTCCGGCAGCAATGCGGCGAGCACCAGCGCGCTGCGCTGGTCGCGCGCACCGGGGGCGGGCAGCGCATCGGGCTCGGCGCCGGCCTGCAACAGTTCCAGGGCCTGTTCGACATCGCCTTCGCGCGCCGCGTCCAGCAGCGATTGATTCAGTACGGCCGGCGGCAGCGCGGAAGCATTGGCGCTGCTGACCGGATTCACCGCTGTTTCCGGAACGAGGGTGGGCGACGGCTCGGCCGGCGCCGGCGGCGCTTCTTCAGCATGCTTCGTCTTGCGCTCGCGCCAGGTGTCGCACAGCAATGCACGCAGGGTGCGATTGGCCGCGATCAGCGTGCACAACGGCAACAACACGATGGCGTAGAGAAACAGCGCGGCAGTGCGCAATTCGTCCGGCAACACCGAACCGATGCCGGTGAACGCGAGCGCGCCAAAGGCCAGCGCGAGATATGCGAGGCCCGACGGCAGAAAGCGCGAGAAGAAATGTTCCTGCGCGCCGGTGAGGTGCCAGGCGAAAGCGATGCTGCGTGCGAAGGCGGTGGAAATCCACGAGCGTTCCGGCTCGCGCGGAAAGGCGTCGTCCCACAGGAACACCAGTCCGAACACCGGCCACAGCCGCCACAACAAGGCCAATGCGGCGACCAGTGCGGCGCACAGCCCGAGCGTCGCGGGCAGCGAGGGCGCGACCGACAGCGCCAGCAACGGCCATGCGATCAGGCCGAACACGATTGCGGTGTAGACGGCGAACAGGATCAGATGGATCGCCCCGCGCCGTAGCACCGTGCGCAGAAAGGAAGGTTCGGGATCGAAACCGATCGCGTGGCAGACCGCCGCCATGCACAAGGTGCTGGCGATCAACAGAGGCAGTAGGGCCAGCGAAGAGACGCCGAAGGCGGCCAGCGCCACCGCGATCAGCGCCGGCAGGAAATACGGCAACGAGCGCAGCAGCGAGGGCCGGCGGCGCAGCTTGGAGTTGGGCATGAGAAACCGGGGTGGACCGACAACGGCGCAAGCGCCGCAGTATACGGAAGCAGCTCACAGTCGCGCGGTAACAGGACGTTAAAGAATGCTTGCATCTGCGCCGCGGACCCTTCAAAGTTTGCGCCAGGGCGGTTCAAACAGTCGTATGAAATCCAGCGAGCCGCGAGGGCACCGACGGGAGAACTCTGTTCCATGGGTACGATCATGAGCACGACGATGAGCACTGCACATCTCCAACGCGGATCGCGCCGAGGCGCGCTGGTCCTGACTGCCCTGGCACTGGTCGTGGCTTCGGTGGTGGCGAGCACCGATGCGGCCGCGTCGGGTTTCCAGATCAAGGAGAACAGCGCCAAGGCGCTGGGCCGCGCCTTCGCCGGCGTGGACACCGCGGGCGACGACGCCTCGGTGGTGGTCAACAATCCTGCGGCGATGTCCGATCTGAACGGCATGGTGTTCCAGGCCGACGTCACCGCGATCGATGTCAACACGCAATTCCACGGCAGCGGCACCGATGCATTCGGCTTTCCGCTGTCCGGCGGCGACGGCGGCAACGGCGGTGACGTGACGCCGGTACCAGCGCTGTATTTCTCCGCGCCGATCAACGATGCCTGGCGCATCGGTCTGGCCGTGAATGCGCCGTTCGGGTTGAAGACGGAATACGACGACGGCTGGATGGGACGCTATCAGGCGCTGAAATCGAAAGTCACCTCGCTGGATCTCACCGGTTCGATCTCCTGGCAGATCAATCCGCAGGTCGCATTGGGCGCATCTATCATCGCGCAACAGACCAAGGTGGACTTGAGCAACGCTGTGGATTTCGGCGCGATTGTCGCCAGTGCGCAAATCGAGCAATGCATTGCGCTGGGCGGCAATCCCGCGACGTGCCCGGCCAGCGTGAGCGTGTTCCCGCAATCCGCGGACGGCAAGGCGGAAGTGAGAGGCGACGACTGGAGTTACGGCTGGCAGATCGGCGCCGAGTTCAAGCCGACCGCGCAGGACCGTATCGGCCTGTCCTACCGTGCCAAGATCGATCACACGATCAGCGGCAATGCGTATTTCCAGGTTCCGATCGCGATACAGCCGATCATCGCGCCCACCGGCGCATTTCAGAACACGGCCGCCAGCGGCGATTTCGCCACACCGGCGATCGCCAACCTCAGCTACTGGCACATCGGCAGCGGTCCCGTGAGCTGGGGCGCGTCGCTGGGCTGGACGGGCTGGAGTTCGTTCAAGCAACTGGCGATCAACTTCGCCAATCCGTACCAGCCGCCGAGTGTCGAAGCGGAAGATTGGCGCAACACCTTCTTCGGTTCGCTCGGGATGGATTACAAGATCAGCGATCAATGGACCTGGCGCGCCGGCGTGGCTTACGATCAAACGCCCACGCGCGATGAAACGCGCACGCCGCGCATTCCCGACGGCGCCCGCAAGTGGCTGGCGGTCGGCGTGGGCTACGCGCCCAGTCCCGCGGTGGAATTCAATCTCGGCTACGCGCACCTGTTCGTGAACAACGGCGATGTCAACGACCTGTCGGTCACCGGCGATCATCTGGTCGGCAGCTTCGACAACAGCGGCAATCTGCTGAGCGTGTCGGGCACGTTCCACTTCTGATCGATGCGATCCTCTCCCGCCAAAGGGCGGGAGAGGACCGCTCATGCCGCTTTTGTCATCTTGTCCGCGCTGGACGAAGCGCCCGCGACTACTTCCGGCGTGATCTTCAGGATCGAATCGCGCACTTCGCGCGCCAGGATCAGGCGCGCGTCGCGAGCCACTTCTTCCAGTGCGACATCGAAATCCAGTTTGCCGTTTTCGTCGGTGCGGATGACGCGGCGTTCGCGCAACTGCGCGATGAAGCCGCGGAACAGGTTCTTGTCGAAGAACTCCGGCGCGCTGGGCTCGACCAGCAACGACAGACGCTGCGCGGTGAGATGGCAGAGGTTCTCAAGTTCCGCCGCCGTGAGCGTGCCGGGGCCGTTCTTCACCAGCGCAGCGATCGCGATGTAATAGCGCTCGAAGGTCTGCAACAGGCTGTGCGCCAGCACCCGCAACTGGAAACCATCGTCGTCGCGCCCGGGCGCGCGCTGCAGGATGCGGCCGTCGCCGCGCGTGCTCAGCAAGCCGCGAGCGATCATGAAATCCGCGGTGTCATCGACGCGCTGGGCGAAGCCCTCCTCGTCCCACGGCAGGAACAGTTCCGACTGGATGAAGGGATAGATCAGCCGCGCCAGCCGCAGCACCGAAGCGCGTGCGATGCGCCGGTTGTTGGCGAAGCAGCACGCGACCCAGGCGGATGCCGCGAACAGGTGCAGCACGTTGTTGCGGAAATACGAGAGCAGA
>DATFCO010000333.1:0-7313 GCA_035253005.1 Rhodanobacteraceae bacterium | reverse complement strand
CCGAGCGCCATTGCATGTGCGCCGGCAGCGAAGGAATCACGCCCAAGACCCAAAGCACGTGACCGTCGCGGCTGACCTTCCACAATCCGGGACCCGGCAGCACGCCTGTGACGCTGACGGTTTCGAGCGTGGTGATGCTGGATGAGGGCGCCGCCGGCGACACGGTCTGCGCGAGCGCGCCCGCGCAGAACAGCCAGAGCAAAGAGAAGATCGCGGCGCGCATCAAGCGTTGACCTCCGCGGCTTCGCTCGGTTCCTTCCTGCTCACATCGCCGCGATCAGCGCATCGCCGAATTCCGAGCACTTTACCTCTTTCGCGCCTTCCATCATGCGCGCGAAGTCGTAGGTGACGGTCTTGGCGGCGATCACTTTGTCCATCGCGGAGATGATCACATCGGCCGCCTCGGTCCAGCCGAGATAACGCAACATCATTTCGCCGGACAGAATCACCGAACCGGGATTGACCTTGTCCTGGTTGGCGTATTTGGGTGCGGTGCCGTGCGTGGCTTCGAACACCGCGTGCCCGCTGACGTAGTTGATGTTGCCGCCCGGCGCGATGCCGATGCCGCCGACTTCCGCGGCCAGCGCATCGGAGATGTAGTCGCCATTGAGATTCAAGGTCGCGATCACGTCGTACTCTTTCGCGCGCGTCAGGATCTGCTGCAGGAACGCGTCGGCGATCACGTCCTTGATCACGATGCCCGCACCCGGCTTGCCTTCCGGGATCACGTGCCACGGGCCACCGTCCAGCTCCACCGCGCCGAAGAAATCGCGCGCCACTTGATATCCCCAGTCGCGGAACGCGCCTTCGGTGAACTTCATGATGTTGCCCTTATGCACCAGCGTCACCGATTTGCGACCATTCTGGATCGCATACGCGATCGCGCTGTGCACCAGCCGCTCGGTGCCGAGCCGACTGACCGGCTTGATGCCGATGCCGACATCCACGGAGAGATCGCGGTGCGGCGCGCCGATCGATTCCAATTCCTTCTGCCACGCATCCACTTTGGCCTGTGTGCCGAAGCGAACCTTGTCGAACAGCTTGGGAAATTTCGCTTGCAGGAATTGCAGCACTTCGCGCGATTCGTCGCTGCCGCCGGTCCATTCGATGCCCGCGTAGATGTCCTCGGTGTTCTCGCGGTAGATCACCATGTCCACGTCTTGCGGAGCCTTCACCGGCGAAGGCACGCCTTTGAACCAGCGCACCGGCCTCACGCAGCAGTAAAGATCGAGCATCTGCCGCAGCGCGACGTTGAGCGAACGGATGCCGCCGCCGACCGGCGTGGTCAGCGGACCCTTGATCGAGACGAGATAGTCGCGACAGGCCGCGACGGTTTCGTCCGGCAACCAGTTCCCGGTCTGGTTGAACGCCTTTTCGCCCGCCAGCACTTCCATCCACATCAATTGGCGTTTGCCGCCGTACGCCTTCTTCACCGCCGCATCCAGCACGCGCACCGAAGCGCGCCAGATGTCCGGCCCCGTACCGTCGCCTTCGATGAAGGGAATGATCGGACGATCGGGAACGTTCAAACCGCGCGGCGATTTCGTGATCTTCTCGCCGCCGTTGGGCGGTACGGGCTGGAAGCTCGACATGCGTGGACTCCTGCGGAACTTGACCGCGCATTGTCGCGGGTCGAGGCCCTTTGCGCCAGCGCGAAGCTCTTCAGCGCGGCTCCGACCCCAGCGCCGCCGCGGCGCGGAAGTCCTGCACGAAGGCATTGAGGTCGGCGGTGTCCGACACGGCCAGAAACTGCATGCCGCCTTCGCGCCAGAAAATCGCGTGATAGCCGTTGCGCGATTGCTCCTTCGGTTCTTCCGAGGACGCACCGTTCGCCGGCCACTGGAATAGATTGATCATGTGCAGATGGCGCTTGTAGACCAGCGCTGCCACGCGCTCGTCGCCCAGCACGTCCAGCCGGCCGCCGATCAATTCGAAACCCTGCGCACCCAGATCCTTCACCTGCGGCGAAAAATCCAGACGCCCGTCGAACCACGGCTTGACCGTGTGCTGATCGGAAGAACGCACGTCGATCAGATGCGAAGCCAGCAGTGAACGCACGTGATCGGACACGGCTTCGGTCACCAGCGCATCGGTGCCGTGCGCGCGCAGCTGCACGGCCTGCCAGCCGGCGATGGCGACGGCGATCAACAGCGACGCCGCCAGCGCGGCGCTCAGTGCGGGCCATTGCCACATCCGTCGTTGAATCCGCGCGGGCGCGTCATCCGGCAGATGTGCGCGGATGCGTGCAGCCAGCGCCGGGGGCGCGGCATGCCGCAGGCGCGGTACGCGCAACGATTGCTGCAACTTCTCGAGAGTGCGGTAACGGGCCATGCATTCCGCGCAAGCCGAGAGATGCTGCGCGATTTCCGCGCTGCGCGCGGCGTCCAGTTCGTCGTCCAGATAGGCGTGCAGCAAGGCGCGCGCTTCGGTGCAGTTCATGGTGTCACCTCCGCGCCGGTCAATTCGGCAGCCAGGCGTTCGCGCGCACGCGCCAACCGCGACATCACGGTGCCGATCTTCAGTCCGGTGATGGATGCGATCTCCTTGTAGGAACACTCCTCGAATTCGCGCAGCGCGAGGACCTCACGGTATTCGGAAGGCAGGCGTTCCAGCGCGGCGCGCACTTGCTTCGCGTCGGACGAACGCAGCGCTAAGGCCTCGGGGTCGGGCGTGCGCTCGTCGGCTCGCTCGTGCAGCGCTTCATCGTAGCTTTCGGTGATCGTCGCCGCGTTCGACGCGTGCAGCGAATAGAACGTGTTGCGCACGATGGCGAGCAGCCACACGCGCGCATCGCCGCCGCGAAAACCGCCGTAGTAGCGGAACGCACGCAACGCGGCTTCCTGTACCACGTCCTGCGCGTCGGCGTCGTTGCGGGCCAGCCAGCGCGCCAGATTGAAGGCGGCATCCAGATGCTGCATCACGTTGGTCTCGAATTGCGCGCGCGTCGCCA
Source organism: Rhodanobacteraceae bacterium (assembly GCA_035253005.1). Classification (GTDB taxonomy): domain Bacteria; phylum Pseudomonadota; class Gammaproteobacteria; order Xanthomonadales; family Rhodanobacteraceae; genus 66-474. The sequence goes on along the minus strand of DATFCO010000333.1, from coordinate 4,363 downwards.
TGCCTTCTCGCAGTCCGTTCAAGGCGGGCCATCCGTTCCAGACCCTCGGCGGACCGAGTTTATTCCCGAATCCCGCGGCGGGAATAAAACGGTCGCGGGCGCGGTATCGCGTGACAGATACCCCACGCGAGAGCCGCCATGACAGACCAACACGATGAGAACGAGAACCCGCAGCGCCGCCGTTTCCTGGAATGCATGGCCTGGGCCGGCGCGGGCGCGGTCTGGATGATGAAGGGCGGCATCGCGCATGCCGGCGCGCTCGGCGCGAACAACGCTGCGGCGGATGCGACGTTCCGCTTCGTGCAGATCAGCGACAGCCACATCGGATTCAACAAGGCGCCCAATCCCGATCCGCTTGTCACCTTGCGCGAGACGATCGCGCGCATCAACGCGCAGCCGCAGCGGCCGGATTTCATCGTGCACACCGGCGATCTCACGCATCTGTCCAAACCGGAGCAGTTCGACACGGTGAAGCAGGTGTTGAGCGAGGCGAAAGTCGATCAGGTGTTCTTCATTCCCGGCGAACACGACGTGATCGGCGACAACGGCAAGGCGTTCTTCGAGCGCTTCGGCGGCGGCGTCAGTGGCGGCGGCTGGCACAGCTTCGATCACCACGGCGTGCATTTCATCGCGCTGGTGAACGTGCTGAACCTGCAGGCCGGTGGACTCGGATTCCTCGGCACCGAACAACTGGCGTGGCTGCAACAGGACGTCGCCGGCTTGTCGGCCAGCACACCGATTGTGGTGCTCGCCCACATGCCGATGTGGTCGCTGTATCCGCAGTGGGGCTGGGGCACGCAGGACGCGCCGCAGGCGCTGGAACTGCTGAAGCGCTTCGGCTCGGTGACGGTGTTGAACGGACATATCCACCAGATCCAACAGACGGTGGAAGGCAAAGTCATGTTCTACACCGCGCGCTCGACCGCGTATCCGCAGCCCGCGCCGGGCCAAGGCCCCGCGCCCGGCCCGCTGAAGGATTTGCCCGCATCGCAATTGCGCAAGCACATCGGCTTGCGCGAAGTGCGCCACGTGCGCGGTTCGGGTTCCATCGCTCTCACCGACGCGGCGCTCGCCTGAGCGCCGCGTTCTCAGGGTTGTCTTTTCAAGCAAGGAATCGACGCATGTTCAAACGTTCATTGCTTTCCGTCGCGCTGCTCCTGCCGCTGACCGCATCCGCCGCCACGCCTGCCGCGAGCAAATATCAAGTCGAAATCCGCAACTTCCACTTCATGCCCGCGCAGATCACGGTGCCCGCGGGCACGCAGGTCACCTGGACCAACAAGGACGAGGAGCCGCACATCGTGGTCAGCACGGGCAACCAGTTCCCGTCCTCGCCCGCGCTCGACACCGGCGATCACTACCAGGCGACATTCACCAAACCCGGCACCTACACGTATTTCTGCTCGATCCACCCGCAGATGGTCGGCACGATCGTGGTGAAGTAAGTCCGGTCCTCGCTTCGCTCCTGTCAAGCGTGCTTGACAGGAGCCGGACATGTCATTATTCTCCTGTCAAGTTAGCTTGACATGACGGGAGAGCGCGATGGCGCGCTTCAGCGATAAACGCTACAACATGCACGTCCTGCTGATCATGGCGGTTTACGTGCTGCTGGTGTTTTTCGAGTGGCCGCACGTCAAAACGGTGGCCGATTCCGTATTGAAGATTGTTCTGGCGCTGGTGCCGGCGCTGCCGGTGGTGGGGGTGATCGTGCTGATGGGCGCGCGCGTACTGCGCAGCGATGAATTGCAGCAGCGCCTGCACCTGATCGCGCTCGGTGCGGCAACCGGACTGGTCGCGGCCCTCAGCGTGGTGTTCTCCTTCCTGTGCGCGGCACACGTGCTCAACCTCGCGGCGGAAGATGTGCTGTTCTGGATCTTCCCGGCGCTGTGCCTTACCTATGGCCTCACGCGCATCGCGCTGACGCGCCGCTATGGCGGCACGGCGTGCTGATGGAAAACCGCGTGCGCGAATTGCGCGAGAAGCACGGCTGGTCGCAGGGCGAACTGGGTGAGCGGCTGGACGTGTCGCGCCAGACCATCAACGCGATCGAGACCGGCAAGTACGATCCGAGCCTGCCGCTGGCATTCAAGATCGCGCGACTGTTCGGCTCGCGCATCGAAACGATATTCGATCCGGGGAAATGAAGATGAAGATCAGCGGTAGAAACGGCGTACGAGTTGCGGTGCTGGTCGGGGTGCTCAGTGCGCTCGGCTGGAACTGGCTGCGGCCGCATCATGCTGGCGAGTCGCCGGCGGACGAAAGCATGCCGGCCGCCGCGGCCAGCACGGGCATTTCGGCGCTGCAAACGCAGCCGCCGGTGACGCCGCATCCGGTCGAAACGCTGAAGCTCGGCACGCTGACGTTGAAGTCTTGTGAGCTGAAGCAACCCGACAGCGCGGTGACCACGGCGGCGTACTGCGCGCCGTTCTCAGTGCCCGAGAACCGCGCTGATCCGCACTCACGCAAGATCGACCTGAAGCTCGCGCTGATCAAGAGCGATGCGCAAATCGCCGAAAAGGACATCGTGGTCTATCTCGCCGGCGGCCCGGGCGAGTCGGCGACGCAGACCTATCCAGAAATCGCCGCTGCGCTGGCGCCGTTGCGCGAGCACCACGACATTCTGTTGCTGGATCAGCGTGGCACGGGCGGCTCGCATCCGCTGGCCTGTCCGGAGGTGCAGAGGACGATGGATCAGAACGCGGATCTGCCGTTCGATCCGCAGCGCACGCGCACGCTGATCGCGCGATGCCTGACGGAGGTGGAGAAGACTTCCGATCCGCGTTTCTATACGACGACGGACGCCGTCGCCGATCTCGAAACGGTGCGGCACGCGTTGGGCGATCCGAAGTTCGATTTGATCGGCATCTCGTACGGCACGCGCATGGCGCAACAGTATGCGCGCGCGCACTCCGATGGCGTGCGCAGCATCGTGCTGGACAGCGCGGTGCCGAACCAGTTGATTCTGGGTGAGGATTTCGCGGTCAATCTGGAGCGCGCATTGGCGCTGCAAGCCGACGCCTGCGCCGCCGAGCCGGCGTGCAAGCAGGCGTTCGGCGACTGGAACGGCGCGCTGCACGCGTTGCACGACAGGCTGCGCGCACAGCCGGTGCAAACGAGTTTCCCCGATCCCAAAACCAATCTGCCGGTGCAGAAATCGCTGACCGGCGACCGGCTGGCGGCGGTCGCGCGGCTGTATTCCTACACCGCTGAAACCGCGGCGCTGCTGCCGCTGACCGTGACGCAGGCGGTAAAGGGCGATTACGCGCCGCTGATGGGGCAATCGCAACTGATGATGTCGGGCCTCGACCGCAGCATGAATACCGGCATGCAGTTTTCGGTGATTTGCGCCGAGGATGCCGATCTGTTGCAACCGCGGCCGCAGGATGCCGACACGATCTTGGGCGGCGAACTGATCGACGGCATCCAGGCGGCGTGTTCGGTCTGGCCGCACGGAACGCGGCCGTCGAACTTCCACGCGCCGTTCGTTTCGCCCATTCCGACGTTGATCCTTTCCGGAGAGCGCGACCCGGTCACGCCACCCGCGTACGCGCAGGAAATCCTGAAAGGACTTCCCGACGCGCGCGTGCTGGAAGTGAAAGGCATGGGCCACAGCGTGCTCTCGCGCGGCTGCATGCCGAAACTGGTGGACGACTTCGTCGCCGACCTAAAACCGAAACAGCTCGATGCGGCTTGCCTGAAACGCGTCGGCGCGGTGCCGGCGTTCGTCACTTTCAATGGAGCCGCACCATGATCGAAGTCAAAAACCTGCACAAATCCTTCGGCGAAGTGAAAGCGGTGGACGGCGTATCGTTCACCGCGCGCGACGGCGAGATCACCGGCCTGCTCGGCCCCAACGGCGCAGGCAAGACCACCACGCTGCGCATGCTTTATACGCTGATGAAACCGGACTCCGGCCAGGTGCTGGTGGACGGCATGGACGCCGCGATCGAACCCGTCGCGGTGCGCCGTGTGCTGGGCGTGCTGCCCGACGCGCGCGGCTTGTACAAGCGCCTGACCGCGCGCGAGAACATCGAATACTTCGCGCAATTGCATGGCGTCGAAACGGCACTGATGCAACAGCGGCGCGAAAAGCTGGCCGACGCGCTGGAAATGCGCGACATCCTCGATCGCCGCATCGGCCATGCCGCGCAGCGCGCCGTAGTAGCGCACGTTCTCCCGCGCGGTGAGCCGCCCGTACAGGCCGCGCGCGTCCGAAAGCATGCCGATGCGCGCCTTCCTGAAGGCGATGAAGGACGAAGGCCGCTGCGTGCTGTTCTCGAGCCACATCATGCAGGAGGTCGCCGCGCTGTGCGACCGCATCGTGGTAATCGCGCGCGGCCGCGTGGTCGCCGACGAAACACCG
>DATFCO010000332.1:0-2966 GCA_035253005.1 Rhodanobacteraceae bacterium | reverse complement strand
TGCGCGGGGATCTGGCGGACTGGCCCTTCGTCGATCACAAGGGCCGCTTCGACGCGATGGGTCAGGTGAGCGATGCGGTGTTGAACTACGGCCCCGACTGGCCGCACGCGGAGCAGATCGACGCGACCGCGGAATTCGTCGACAACTCGATGACCGTGCAAGCCACGCATGCGCAAACACTGGGCAACACGATCACCCAAGCCGCCGCGACCATTCCCGATATCAGCCACGGCGTGCTGATGGTGGCCGCGCAGGGCGCCGGCACGGGCACGTCGCTGCTGGATTTCGTGCGTCACAGTCCGGTCGGTCACGATCTCGCCTCGACGCTGTCCGCGCTGAAAGTGACCGGCAACGGCAAGGTGGCTTTCACGCTGGCGTTGCCGTTCGACCACGTGCAGAACTTCAGCCTCGACGGCAATCTGCAGATCACTGGCGCGGACGTCACCGCGAAACAGTGGAACCTCGCCTTGCAGGATGTCACCGGTCCGCTGCGGTTCGATGCGAAAGGATTCCGCGCGCCGGAATTGAAAACGAGGTGGCACGGTGTGCCGGCCATGTTGTCGATGGCGCTGGGCGCGGACACCGGCGATCCTTCGAAGCAATTGACTGCTTCGCTGAGCGGTGCGTTCACGACGCAATCGATGCTCTCCGATTATCCCGATCTCGCGCCGTTGGCGAAGATCGCGCGCGGCGCGGCGAACTTCCGCATAGGCTTCGATATTGCGGCACAGGGTAATGCGGCGGACGCACCGAAAAATCTGCACGTGCAATCGGATCTGCGCGGCGTCTCCCTGGATCTGCCCGCGCCGCTGGACAAGCCGCCCGCGTCAAGTCTGCCGATGGACTTGCGGTTGGGCATGCCGTTCAGCGGCGCGGAAATCGATCTGGCGCTCGGTGACATATTGCATGCGCGCGGACGCCTGCCGGATTCCGCCGCGCGAAAACCGGCCTCGCTCGCGATCGCGTTCGGCAGTGAAACGCCCACGACGATTCCGGTAAACGGAATGGTCGTCGACGGGCATGCCTCGAGCCTCGATCTGGGCGGCTGGGCGCAACTCGCCACCGGCGGTTCGTCGCCTGCGCAATCCGGTGCCGCCGAGGCGGTGAACGGATTGCCCACGCTCACCGGTGCGCGGATCAGCACCGACGATGCGCTGGCATTCGGCAATCATCTCGGCGCGCTGTCGTTGAGCTATGCGACGCAAGCAGACGCGCACGTGATCAGGTTCGACGGTGCGGCACTGGCGGGTACGCTGACATTGCCGAGCGTAAATCTGTCGCAGCGCGGCATCACCGCGCAGTTGCAGCGGCTGTACTGGCCGGAGGCGCCGCCCGCCAAGGCCGAGACGCAACCGCAAGCCGCAACTCCGCCGGATGCGTTGAGCGGTGTGGCGCCATCTTCGCTGCCGCCGCTGCACATTTCCGTGGCCGAACTGCGTCTGGGCGACTCCAAGCTCGGTGAAACCCATTTCGAAAGCGCGCCCACGTCTTCCGGCATGCGCGTTGCGCGGATGGACATGCAATCGAAGGACGTGCGCATCCGCGGGCAGGGCGAATGGGACGGCACCGCGCGAGCCAGCCGCTCGCAATTCACGATCGATCTCGCGGCCGACAATCTGGGCCGCATGTTGCAGGCGTTCGGTTACGGCGGACTGATCTCGGGCGGGCAGAACACGCACGCGACCATCGAGGGTTCCTGGCCCGGTGCGCCCAGTGCGTTTTCGCTGGCTTCCCTCGACGGAACTTTGAAAGTCGAAGTGGGCGAAGGCCGCATCCTGGACGTCCAACCGGGAATGGGCCGTCTGCTGGGGCTGTTCTCGATCACGCAACTGCCGCGACGGCTGACGCTCGATTTCGGCGACGTGTACAAATCCGGTTTCGGTTTCAATTCGATCACGGGAACATTCGAGATCGCCGACGGCAATGCGCGCACGAACAACCTGGAAATCAAGGGCGCTGCCGCCGACATCGAAATGCGCGGTCGCATTGGCCTGCGCGCGCACGACTACGACCAGACCGTGGACGTGACGCCGCACACCGGCGGCGCGCTCGCGGTGGTCGGCGCGGTGGTCGGCGGGCCGATCGGCGCGGCCGCGGGGCTGGCGCTCAGCCGCGGCGTCAATCGGGTCGCGCACGCGCGTTACAGCATCACTGGACCGTGGGCCAAGCCGGTGATTACGACGATTTCGAAAACCGTGTCGAAGACGCAGCCTGCACCGGCGCAATCAGGTTCGACAGCGCCTGCACCTACTTCTTCTTTTCCTTGACCGCATATACAGAGTGTATATACAATACGTCGATGAAATATTCCTAGGTCGGAGACCAAGCGCACCAGGAACATCCGGACACACGGTCTGGATTTCATTGATGCACCACGAGTATTCGAAGGACTGACATTTACTTTCGAGGACGACCGTTTCCGTTACGGTGAACGCCGGTTCATGACACTCGGTCTTCTGGCAGGCGTACCCGTATCCGTCATCCATACCGAGACAGAACATGAAATCCGCATCATCTCGTTCCGCAGGGCAACCGCGCGCGAAGCGCAAATCTACTTCGACCAGATCAGGGACTGACTGGTCGCGCTTGCGCTCGTCCGCCGGAAAGCCTTCGGCCGGACACCCCGAAGCGGACATCCGCCACATCGTGCGCGGCGTGGTGCGACGCGGGCTTCAGCCGCAGGCGGGCAAGACCGCGGTTTCATTGAGGATCGATCAGGATGTGCTCGACTGGTTCAAGACGCAGGGTCCAGGCTATCAGAGCCGTATCAATGCCGTGCTGCGTGCGTTCCGTGATGCGTCTCTGTGAGTAGAGCAATGGCTCATTACTTCCTGAAACTCCTGCCGCCGCGTTCCACTTTCGTGCAGGACATGAGCGCGGAAGAGGCCGCGATCATGGGCGCGCACGCCGCTTATTGGCAGAAACTGATCGAGGAAGGCACGCGCGTGCTGGCACTAGGCGTGGTG
>DATFCO010000331.1:0-2710 GCA_035253005.1 Rhodanobacteraceae bacterium | reverse complement strand
ATCGGCGCGCACCACGCTGACGTAATGATCTTGCGGCAAGCCGCTATCGACTTCGCTCCACGTCTTGCCGAAATCGTGCGTGCGCCAGATGTGCGGCGCGAAGTCGTCGCGGCGGTGGCCATCGACCGCCGCATACGCGGTGCCGGCCTGCAATGCGGAGACATCCAGCGACGAGATCTTGGTCATCGTCGGCAGGCCTTTCGGCGTGACGTCGTTCCAGTGCGCGCCGCCGTCGCGGGTGTTGTAGATCATCCCCGAATCGCTGCCGGTCCAGATCTCGTTGTCATCGCGCGGCGAAACCGCGATCGAATAGATCACGCCGTAGCCGCAGGCGCGCGCGTTCGCGATCGCGACCTTGCCGTCGCAATTCTTCGCATCCGGTTTTTGTCCCGTGAGATCTGGACTGATCACGCTCCAGTGATCGCCGCGATCGGTGGAACGGAACAGCACCTGCGCGCCGAAATACAGCACGCCTTGATTGTCGTGATTGCGCACGGCGACCAGCGGCGTGATCCAGCCGTAGCGATACTTGCTGGTGCCGGGTTTCGCGCCGTAACTCATCACCGGCCACGGCGAGACATTCGCGACCTGACCCGTGCGCGCATCGAAGCGGCTGAGACGTCCGCCCAGCCCTGTTCCATACACGATCAGCGGATCGAGCGGATCGGGCACGTCGTAATCGCGCTCGTCGCCGCCGACCGGATGCCAGTCGCGGAAACTCAAGGCGCCGTAATCGCTGCGCGAGGCGATGCCGACCGTGCCGGAATCCTGCTGGCCCGAATACACCCAGTACGGAAAACGATCGTCGGCGGCGAGGTGATAAAACTGACCGGTCGGTTGATTGTACCAGCTCGACCAGGTCTTGCCGTCGTCCACCGTGATCACCACGCCTTGGTCGGACGCCGTGATCATGTGATCCGGATACTTGGGATTGATCCAGACGTAGTGGTAATCGTCGCCGCCCGGCGCTCCCTTGATGATCTCCCAGGTCTTGCCGCCGTCGCGCGATTCGCGGATCGATTGCCCGGCCGAATAGACGACGTCGCGATTGCGCGGATCGACCGTGATACGGCTGAAGTAATCGTTCTCCAGCCAGCCTTCGGAGCTGACGCGTTGCCAGTGCGCGCCGCCATCGTCGCTGCGATAAAAGCCGCCCTGGTTTTCGCTTTCCGCGTGCGGCACGTTGCCGCTGCCGGTCGTGGATGCATCGATGACTGCGTACACGCGATTCCCGCTCGCCGTCGCAACACCAATGCGCGCCAGTTGCGCGGTCGGCCAGCCGTTGCCTTGCAGGCGTTGCCAAGTCTTGCCGTCGTCGGTGGATTTGTACAGGCCACTGCCGGGCCCGGCGTTCGGCTCGAAATACGACAGCCACGGATAGTTGCGCACCTGCCACGCGGCCGCGTAAATCACGTTGGCATTCTGCGGGTCGCGTGCCATGTCGACCACGCCGGTGTCGTCGTCGATGCGCAGCGTTTGCTGCCAAGTCTTTCCGCCGTCGGTCGAACGGAACACACCGCGCTGGGGATTGGGACCGAAGTAATGCCCGAGTGCACCGATCAGCACGGTATTCGGATCGTTGGGGTCGACGAGGATCTTGCCGATGTATTTGGTTTCGCTCAGTCCGATGTGTTGCCACGTCTTGCCGCCGTCGCTGGATCTGTACACACCGTTGCCGGACTGGATGTCCCAGCGCGCGGCGACTTGGCCGCTGCCGAGATAGATCACGTTCGGGTTGGACGGCGCGATCGCAATCGCGCCCATCGCGGACGCGGGCAGATCGTCGCCCAGCGATTGCCAGGTGCGGCCCGCATCGATGGTCTTCCACACGCCGCCGCCCGCCGCGCCGAAGTAATAGACGTTCGGCTGATCGGGAATGCCCTGCGCCATCGTGCCCCAGCCGCCGCGGAACGGGCCGAGCAGCCGCCACTGCAATTCGCCTTTGAAAGGCGCGGTGTTTGTGGCGGCGAAGAGCGGCGACGCAGCGAACGCGCAGATGCACAATACGACGAAAGCCAAACGGAAACGGCAGGCGAGCATGATGTATCCCCCAAAGCGGAGCAGTCCGGCAACATACTCCCGTAGCGGGCGATACAACAAGAGCGCGAAGTCATGCTTTGAAACAAGGAAACTCATTCTCCGTTCGCCCTGAGCGTAGGCGCGAAGCGCCGGAGTCGAAGGGCTGCTCCAAAATGCGTTTCGACTCCGCTCGCTGCGCCAGCGCAGTTTATGCTGAGCTTGTCGAAGCACTCAACGCGAACGTAGATTTCGACCGACCATGCCGAATCGAGTGCCGCGATCCGAACATGTTTTGCCCGACGTCCTCGCCCCCAACCTGCGCGTCGTCTTCTGCGGCACCGCCGCGGGCACGCGTTCGGCGCGCGAGGGCGCCTACTACGCCCATCCGGGCAATTATTTCTGGCGCACGCTGTTCGAAATCGGACTGACACCACGCAAACTCTCGCCGCACGAATTCCCGCGCGTGCTGGAATTCGGCATTGGTCTGACCGATCTGGCCAAGCTGCATTTCGGCGCCGATCACGAGTTGCCGCACGATGCATTCGATGCGGCCGCGTTGAAACGCAAGATCGCGCGCTACAAACCCCGCATCCTCGCCTTCACCAGCAAGAACGCGGCCTTCGGTTGCTTCGGCCGTGTGTTGCCTTACGGCGAACAGCAGGAACGCCTCGCGGCGAGCCGAGTATTCGTC
>DATFCO010000330.1:0-3673 GCA_035253005.1 Rhodanobacteraceae bacterium | reverse complement strand
CGGCGCTGGAGCATGGCCTTCGTGTTCGCCTTGATGGTGGCGAGCTACTGGCCGATGACGCACATGAAGGTGGACATGTTCGCGCAATCGGAGTCGCGGCATCTGTCGTTGAACTGGCAGCTTAACGGTCAGTACCGGCTGGCGCAGCAGGCGCCGGCCGTGCACAAGATCGACACCTGGTTGCTGGATCACGCGAGGCAGCTGGAGATCAAATCGGTTTACACCTATTACGCCGAAACCAACAATAACGGCGGCAATCACACCGAAATCGTGTTGACCGAAGGCCGCGACGCGCGCCGTGACTCCAGGGAAATCATGGAAGACATCCGCAAGGGTCTGCCGAAGATCGCGATCGGCTCGGTGAGTTTCGATCAGCAGAACAACGGCAATGCGCCCGTGGAGGTTTCGTTGCGCGGCGATTCCACCACGCAACTGCAACAACTCTCGGACACATTGATCCCGGTGCTGTCGCGCCTGCCGTCATTGCGCGACGTGCACACGCCCGATCGCGGCGGCGATCGCGAAGTCGCGGTGCACGTGGATCGCGCGCGCGCGAAACTCTATGGCTTCGATGCCCAGCAGGTCGGTGATTACCTCGGCGTCGCGCTGCGCGGCATGCCGCTTTCCGAATTCCACCGCGGCGACCGCGAGGTGCCGGTGTGGCTGCGCTTCCGCAACGCCGACGCGCAGAGCATCGACGATCTCTCCGATTATTCGCTGCGGCGTGACGACGGCACGCAGATCCCGCTGCTGTCGATGGTGCGCGTGGAAACGCATCCGATCGCCAGCAGCATCGATCGCACCAACCGCCAGACCACGGTATCGATCCAGGCCAATCTGGCCGACGGCAAGACGACCGAAGACGCGCGCAAGGACATCACCAACGCGATGAAGGCGGTCACACTGCCGCCGGGCTATTCCTGGGCGTTCGGCGACAACTTCGACGACGCGCAGCAGGCCGGCAACCAAATGCTGTTCAATACGCTGATCGCACTGGTGCTGGTGTACGTGGTGATGTGCTGCATGTTCGAGTCGTTGATCTTCCCGGCCGCGATCCTCACCACCTTCGTGTTCTCGGTGCTGGGCGTGTTCTGGCTGTTCTGGGTCAGCGGCACCACGTTCTCGATCATGGCGGCGATCGGCATATTGATATTGATGGGCGTGGTGGTGAGCAACGGCATCGTGATGATCGTGCACATCAACACGCTGCGACACGACGGCATGGCGCGCACGCAGGCGCTGATTGCCGGCGCCACCGAACGCCTGCGCCCGATTCTGATGACGATGGGCACGGCGATTCTCGGCATGCTGCCTTTGTGCCTCACCGACGCGCAGATCGGCGGCGACGGCCCGCCATATTCGCCGATGGCGCGTGCCATCGCCGGCGGCCTGCTGTTTTCCACCATCGTCACCTTGCTTGCATTGCCCGTGATCTATGCGTTGCTGGACGACGCGCGCATGGCGACGCGCCGCGTGATGAAGGACGCGCGTGAGGGCCGGGTGCGCAGGCCGCGCGCCTCGATCGGTGCGGTGCCGGCGCTGGGCGCCGCGATGGTTTCGGACCTGTCCGACTGAAGGAAGGCCTCTAGCCTGCCCGAACGGATTGCGGTGCATTGACGTACGGCGGCGTACGGATGCACCCGAGCTCCGCGCGCTGTAGTCTCGGACTGAGAACCACGTCACATTTTCAGGGAGAAGCTCGATGACACGACGCGTCCGGCTTTTTCCTCACGGCAAAGTGTTCTTCTCCGCGTGCTGCGCTTCGGCGTTCTTTGCCCTCGTACCTCTGCGAGGTTTCGCGGCGCATGTCGACGTGCCGGTCCCGCAGCCGATCCTTACCGACAACGAATTGCTCTGGCAGGTCGCACCGGATGAGTGCTTCAACGGCATCGGCGTGGACTACCCGCCGATGAATCCGGACGGCACCTGTTCAATGGGTCAGCCCAAGGCCAACCAGTCCTACATCTGGGGCCTCACCGAAGCGAACGGCAAGCTCTGGTTCGGGACGCTGGCCAACGGTCGTTGCCTGGTCTCCGGCAATCGCACCGTCCCCGATCCGCAATTGAGTGCCAATGGAGTCTGCGAATACGCCATGGCCGAGCAGGTGCGGGACACTCCGGGCTTTCCTGCGTTCTTCGGAGACTGGCGGCCGCCGCACATCTATACCTGGGATCTCGCGACCGGGGTGCTGGTCGATCAGCAGGTCAACAGCCCGATGCTGACGAAGAATACGCTCGGACTGCGTGGTGCCGGGACGATCGACAACTACGTGTTTCTTTTCGGACCGAGCCTCAACAGCGCCAGCGCGAATTTCTTCGCATTCCGCGCCGATACCGGAAAGTTCCTCGGCTCCTGCGCCCGCACCGATTACAACTACGCGCGCGGCGCGGCCACCGTCGATGGCGTGCTCTACGTCGGCGTCGGTGGAACGACTTACGGTTCGATACTGCGCTGGAACAGCTCGCCCGGCGCGCTGCATGGAGGGCAGACTTGGTGCAGTGGTTTCACCGAGGTCGGACGCGTGACGGCCGATGTCGCCAACATCACGCTGTACGTCGGAGCCGATGGCCAGCACCGGCTCGCCATTTCGACGGTGCCGATCCAGCGCGGCAGCGATGGCGCGATCCAGGCCGTCACCACCAATGTTGCCGGCGTGTGGATCAGTCCGCCGATTCCGCCCGGTGGACTGACGTCGAACGACATCAATAATTGGCAGCAGGTTTGGTCTCCGCAGCAATACGACCCCGACACGGTCACTTCTCTTTACGGTTATTCAGGCGGCGCGCTGGCGTATTACGACGGTTGGCTGTACTGGGGCACGATCCATCTGCAGAACGCTCCGACGCTGAGCATCCACGAAACGTGCACGTACTCGTATTGCTTCGGCGAACCTGCCAACGACCAGGAGCTGCAGGCCCTAAAGAATGGCGTTTACCGCAGTACTTCCGTGTGGCGCGGCCGCAATCTGGAAGATCCGAATACGCGCGAGATCCAGTTGCTGTATGGCGAAAGCCAATTGCCGGCCTGCTGCAGTGCTCCCAAGGCCTTCGCCATGACGCCCACCGGCTGGACGCCGCTATACGGGCCGTCCGGATTCGGCAATCGAAGCAACGAGTACACTTGGCAGATGACCGTCTTCGATGGTCATCTGTTCATCGGCACCTTCGACGCCTCGCGCTCGCAAGGGCAGTCCGCGGCGGAGGTGGGCGCGGACCTGTGGCGCTTCGATTCTTCCGATTCGCCGGCGGTCAACGAAAACTATTCCGGGCTCGGCGATACCAATAATTACGGTATCCGCATCCTGCACACTTTGAACGATGGCAGCGGCGTCATCGCCGGCATGGCCAACCCGTTCAATCTCGCGCCTGGTGGCGGCTGGGAATTACGCTTGCTGAGGGAAGGCTCGCCGCAATCGGATCACGACAACAACTGACGATGGGAAGATCCGCGCGTCGGGATTCGCAGCAGCGAAGACAGAGTTCGATCCAGTCCGGAGGAGTCCGATGACAAACCGTGTTCCGCTTTGCCGCACTCTTCCGATATTCGGATCGTGCTGCGCGTTTGCGCTTTTCAATTTGGCGATATCGGCGCGTGTTCAGGCCGCCGCTTCCGACGTGCCGGTCCCGCAGCCGATCCTTACCGACAACGAGCTGCTCTGGCAGGTCGCGCCGGA
>DATFCO010000329.1:0-2663 GCA_035253005.1 Rhodanobacteraceae bacterium | reverse complement strand
GGCGAGTCGTCCGATGCCTACCACATGTCCACGCCGCACCCGCAAGGCCGCGGCGCGCGCGCAGCGCTGGACGATGCGCTGGCGCGTGCAGGTTTGCGCGAAGATCAAATCGACTACATCAATCTGCATGGCACCGCCACGTTGAAGAACGACGAAGTGGAAGCGGCGCTGCTGGGTGAACGGTTTTCGCCGCGCGTGCGCGCCAGTTCCACCAAAGGATTCACGGGACATACGCTGGGCGCCGCCGGCGGGCTGGAAGCGGTGTTCGCGCTGATCGCGATCGAGCAAGGTTTGATTCCCGGCAATCTCGGCTGCACGCAGCCGGAAAACGTCTGCGCGCAGCAACTCGCGTTGCAGAGCGAAGAACGCGAAGTGCGCGTGGCGCTGTCCAATTCGTTCGGCTTCGGCGGCAACAACGCATGTCTGGCATTCGCGCGGGCAGACTTCGCATGAGCGAGTTGCGCGTTCGCATCGAAGGCGTCGGTGCATGGCTGCGCGGCGTGCCGGACTGGAACACATTGCGCGCGATCCTGCGCGACGAAATCGGATTGCGCGAAGACGCGCCGTCGAAGCCCGCCGCCTCCGCGCTGCCGCCGGCCGAGCGGCGGCGCGCGCCGGAAGCGGTGCTGCTGGCCGCGGAAGTGGCGGGACAGGCTTGCGGACAAGCGAATCGCGAGCCGTCTTCGATGCCGTGCGTGTTCGCTTCCACGCATGGCGAACTGTCGATCACCGATTACATGTGCGCGACGCTCGCAAACGCGCCACGCGAGTTATCGCCGACCAAATTTCACAACTCGGTGCACAACGCGCCGGTCGGTTACTGGACCATCGCCACGCATTGCGGACACGCATCGAACGCGGTGACCGGCTGGCACGCCAGCTTCGGCGCGGGTTTACTGGAAGCCGCGGCACTGGCGAAGTCCGAAAACACGCCAGTGCTGTTCGCCGCCTACGACACCGCATCCGTGGGGCCACTGGCCGAAATGACACGCACCACGCAGCCATTCGGCGCGGCCTTTGTGCTGGCGCCTGCAATCGATTCAAACACACCATCAATCGCTTTGCGGTTGCGCAGCGGCAGCGGGTTCGATCTTCTTCCGCTGCAGCAATCGCTCCGTGAACTGGCCACCGATAATCCGCTGAACGCGCACGCGCTGGCATTTCTGCGGGTATTGGCGCAGGATTCGCCTGCGCGCTTGACGGTGCCCGCTGCATCGGGTTTGCTCCTCGACATGGAGGTTCGCGATTGAACAAATTGCCGCGCTACTGCGTGCTGATTCCATGTCTGAACGAGGAGCTCGCGATCGGCGCTCTGCTGCGCGCAGTGCTGACGCACTGTCCCGACGTGATCGTGGTGGACGATGGTTCAGACGATCGCACGCCGGAGATCGTTTCGAAATTGCCGGTCACTCTGTTGCGGCATGGCACGCGACGCGGCAAGGGCGAGGCGCTGCGCACGGGCTTTCGCGAGGCGCTGAAGCGCGGCTACGACGCGGTGCTGACGATGGACGGCGACGGTCAGCACTTGCCGGACGACATTCCGCGCATTGTCGATGCGGCGGCGCGTTATCCGCACCACATCGTAATCGGCGCGCGCCTGTTGAATCGCGCGCAGCAACCTGCCGGCCGACGTTTCGCCAATGCGTTCGCTGACTGGGGCATCAGCTGGGGCTGCGGAAAACCGGTCGCGGACACGCAAAGCGGCCAACGCTGGTATCCGCGCGCCGCCGTCGAGCTGGTCGAGTTGCGTGCGCAGGATTTCGTGTTCGAGGCGGCGATCCTGATTGCGGCCTGCCGCGACCTCGACATGGGCGTGGTATCGGTGCCGATCGAATCGCGCTACGCGGGCGAGTTCCGGCTCTCGCATTTCCGCCCGGTCGGCGACACCGTGCGCATCACGCTCTACACCATCGGTCGAGTCGCGCATTACGGCAACATCGTGGCGAGCTATCGCCGCTCGCACGGCACACCACCGCTGGTATACGACCCGAAAGGATTGTGTGCGGCAATCGATCCGCAACCTGCGCGGGCCGGCCCAGGTTAAATCGCTAGATGGACTACTCGGCACAAGGATGTGTCGACGCGGAAGACACGCAGTGTCTGACGCGGCAAACGTGGCGCGGCTTTGCCGCGACCGTTTGCTTGCAACCCACGGCAGAGCCTGCCCCGGACTCGATCCGGGGATGGCCGGTGTTGCAAATCAATTATTTCTCTTTCAGCGCGATGGCGTGGATGCCCGCGCTGTTCAAACGCTGCTTGGCGGATTCCAGTTCGGTGGCCGACGCGAATGGACCCAGCCGCACGCGATTCCAGGTCTGACCGTTGATGGTCACCGGCTGCACGCTCGCGGTGAAGCCCTGCAGCGCCAGCTTCGCCTTCATCGCATCGGCGTCGGAACTGCTCGGGAACGAACCGACCTGCAACAGATAACCGCTGCCGCCAGCGCCGGTCGCGGACGTTGCCGCAGTTGGCGAATTTGCTGCCGGAGCGTTGGCCGCGGCGGCTTTCTGCTGTTCGGCCTTGGCCTGCGCCGACAACTGCGCATCCGGAATCACGACTTCCTTTTCCGGCAAGACGGAATAGAAATCGAACGTGGGTTTGCTGTTGTCGGCCTTGTTCGACTGATCGGCGATGCCCGGCGCGCTGGCCTGCGGCGCGGTCGC
>DATFCO010000328.1:0-8020 GCA_035253005.1 Rhodanobacteraceae bacterium | reverse complement strand
AGGCCTTGAACTCGCCGCCAAAGCGCTCCGCCCCCACCTTCGTCAGCGCCGCCGTCAACGTCGTCTTGCCGTGGTCCACGTGTCCGATCGTCCCCACGTTCACGTGCGGCTTCTTGCGCTCGAATTTCTCTTTGGACATGGTGTGTATCCTCGTTCTTGCTTAGCTCTTTTTAATCACCGCTTCGGCGATGCTGTTGGGCGCTTCGGCGTAGTGATCGAATTCCATCGTGAACGTGGCGCGGCCCTGGCTCATCGAGCGCAAGCTGGTGGCGTAGCCGAACATCTCGCCCAGCGGCACCATCGCGTTGATGACCTTGCCTGACGGCGAATCGTCCGAACCTTGCAGAATTCCGCGCCGACGTGACAGGTCGCCCATCACGTCGCCCATGTAATCCTCGGGCGTCACGACTTCGACTTTCATGATCGGCTCGAGCAGCACCGGATTGGCTTTGTTGAAGCCTTCCTTGAAGCCCATCGAGCCCGCGATCTTGAACGCCATTTCCGACGAGTCGACTTCATGATACGAACCGTCGACCAACCGCACCTTGACGTCCACGATCGGGAAACCGGCCATCACGCCATTGGCGACGGCCTCCTGGATGCCCTTGTCGACCGCCGGGATGTATTCCTTCGGAATCACGCCGCCGACGATGCCGTTCTCGAACAGATAACCCTTGCCGCGCTCCTGCGGTTCGATTTCCAGCACGACATGGCCGTACTGGCCCTTGCCGCCGGACTGACGCACGAACTTGCCCTCCTGGCGCACGGCCTTGCGGATCGTTTCGCGATACGCGACCTGCGGCTTGCCGACATTGGCCTCGACGTTGAACTCGCGCTTCATGCGGTCGACGATGATTTCCAGATGCAGCTCGCCCATGCCGGCGATGATGGTCTGGCCGGATTCCTCGTCGGTGCGCACACGGAAGGATGGATCTTCCTGCGCCAGGCGTGACAAAGCGATGCCCATCTTCTCCTGATCGGATTTGGTCTTCGGTTCGACCGCCATCGCGATCACCGGATCCGGGAACACCATGCGCTCGAGCGTGATCACGTGATCCGGCGCGCACAGCGTGTCGCCGGTCGTCACGTCTTTCAAGCCGACCGCTGCGGCGATGTCGCCCGCGCGGACTTCTTTTATTTCGTTGCGTTCGGCGGCGTGCATCTGCAACAGACGGCCGATGCGCTCCTTCTTCGACTTCACCGGGTTGTAGATGGTGTCGCCGGAGTTGAGCGTTCCGGAATAGACGCGGAAGAACGTCAGCGAACCGACGAAGGGATCGGTCATGATCTTGAACGCCAGCGCCGAGAACGGCTGATCGTCGCCGGCGCGGCGCGACGCTTCGTGTTCGTTCTCGTCGATGCCCTTGACCGGCGGACGATCCGATGGCGCCGGCAGCAACTGAATTACCGCATCCAGCATCGCCTGCACGCCCTTATTCTTGAACGCGGTGCCGCAGTACACCGGAATGATCGAATTGGCGATTGTGCCCGCGCGGATGCCCGTGATGATCTCGCCTTCCGAGAGGTCGCCCTCTTCGAGGTATTTGTTCATCAGCTCTTCGGAAGTTTCCGCGGCCGACTCGACCATGTGCTCGCGGGCCTTCTTCGCCTTGTCGGCGAGCTCGGCTGGGATGTCGCGGTATTCGAACTTGGTGCCCTGGGATGCGGAATCCCAGTAGATCGCCTTCATCTTCACCAGGTCGATCACGCCTTCGAAATTGTCCTCGGCGCCGATCGGCACCTGCATCGGCACCGGGCGCGCGTTGAGACGCGACTTCAACTGGCCGACCACCTTGTCGAAATCCGCGCCGGTGCGGTCCATCTTGTTGACGAACGCCAGCCGCGGCACGCCGTACTTGTTGGCCTGACGCCACACGGTTTCAGACTGCGGCTGCACGCCGCCGACTGCGCACAGCACGAACACCGCGCCGTCCAGCACGCGCAATGAACGCTCGACTTCGATGGTGAAGTCGACGTGTCCGGGAGTGTCGATGATGTTGAAGCGATGCTCCGGAAAGGACATGTCCATGCCCTTCCAGAAGCAGGTCGTGGCTGCGGAAGTGATAGTGATTCCGCGCTCCTGTTCCTGCTCCATCCAGTCCATCGTCGCGGCGCCCTCGTGCACCTCGCCGATCTTGTGATTGACGCCGGTGTAGAAGAGGATGCGCTCGGTGGTCGTGGTCTTGCCGGCATCGATGTGGGCCATGATGCCGAAATTCCGGTAGCGCTCGATTGGAGTGTTTCTAGCCATGAATAAATTTCTTGAAAACTCTTACCAGCGGTAATGCGAGAACGCCTTGTTGGCTTCCGCCATGCGATGCGTCTCTTCGCGCTTCTTGACCGCTCCGCCGCGGTTCTCGGACGCGTCCAGCAGTTCCGCCGCCAGCTTGCGCGGCATCGAGTTCTCGCCGCGCTTGCGCGCCGCTTCGATCGTCCAGCGCATCGCCAGCGCGGTGCGCCGCGAAGAGCGCACCTCGACCGGCACCTGATAGGTCGCGCCGCCGACGCGCCGCGACTTCACCTCGACCGCGGGCGCGACATTGTTCAGCGCTTTCTCCACCAGAGCGACGGGCTCGGCGTGTTTCTGGCCGAGTTGATCCAGTGCGCCGTAGACGATCGCTTCGGCCACGGACTTCTTGCCGCTCTTCATCACCATGTTGATGAAGCGGGCGATCAATTCGCTGCCGTGCTTGGGATCCGGCAGCGTAACGCGGGCGGGATGCGAACCTTTTCTCGACATGGTGAATCCTGTGTACTTGCGTGCTTTATTTGAAGAGTGCGGCCACGGATGGCCGCTTTATCTTTTCGGGCATGGATGCCCGTCTAAGCTTTTGGTCGCTTGGCGCCGTATTTGGAACGCGACTTGCGGCGCTTGGCGATGCCGGCGCAGTCCAGCGAACCGCGCACCGTGTGATAACGCACGCCCGGCAGGTCCTTGACACGGCCGCCGCGGATCAACACCACCGAGTGTTCCTGCAGGTTGTGCCCTTCGCCGCCGATGTAGCTGATCACCTCGTAGCCGTTGGTCAGGCGCACCTTGGCGACCTTGCGCATCGCCGAGTTCGGCTTCTTCGGCGTGGTGGTGTACACGCGCGTGCACACGCCGCGCCGCTGCGGACAGTTCTGCAGTGCCGGGGAGGCGCTTTTGTACGTCTTTGGGCTGCGCGGTTTGCGCACCAGCTGATTGACGGTCGACATGCGTTCTCGAATCCTTATGAAACACAAGGGCAGACCGGCGAAAACCGGCCTGCCCAGAAGCGGAAATTTAACACGGAATCGCGAACCCTCACAAGCGTTCGCGCCGCGGTGGCTTCCTGCGCTCGAACACGAAGCGCATCCTTGCGCCTCATTTCGATGTTGAGGTCCGCATCGCGCGGACCTGTGTCCTGAATTGCGAACTTCGAAAGTTCACCCGCGCGACGAGCCTTCCGGCCCGTCGGCGTTTCAGGTTTCTGCGTTGCTCGCCTCGACAGGGGGCGTTTCCTCCGAAACACTGGAGGTGCCGGTCAGGGTTTCCATTTCCGACTCGGTCAATCCGCTGGCCGTGCTCTTGCGTCGAGCGTGGTAAGCGAGACCGGTACCGGCCGGAATCAAGCGGCCAACTATAACGTTCTCCTTCAATCCACGCAAGTCGTCGCGCTTGCCCTTCACCGCTGCATCCGTTAGCACGCGCGTGGTTTCCTGGAACGACGCGGCCGAGATGAACGACTCGGTGGCAAGCGATGCCTTGGTAATGCCCAGCAGCACCGGTTCGAACTGGGCACCGCGTTCGTTGCGCGCCTCGGCCTTCTTGTTCGCCTCCAGCACCTGAAGACGATCGACCTGCTCGCCGCGCAGGAACGTGGTGTCGCCGGGCTCGGTGATCTCCGCCTTGCGCAGCATCTGGCGGATGATCGCCTCGATGTGCTTGTCGTTGATCTTCACGCCCTGCAGGCGGTACACGTCCTGGATTTCCTTGACCAGATACGCCGCCAGCGGCTCGACGCCGAGCAATCGGAGAATGTCGTGCGGGTTGGGCTCGCCGTCCACCACGGTTTCACCCTTCTCCACGTGCTCGCCTTCAAACACGATCACGTGGCGCCACTTCGGGATCAGCTCCTCGTGCTCGTTGCCGTCCACGTCCTTGATGATCAGACGCTGCTTGCCCTTGGTGTCCTTGCCGAAGCTGACCACGCCCGAGCGTTCCGCAAGAATCGCGGGCTCCTTGGGCTTGCGCGCTTCGAACAGATCCGCAACGCGCGGCAAACCGCCGGTGATGTCTCGGGTCTTCGAGGTTTCCTGCGGGATGCGCGCGACCACGTCGCCCACGCCCACTTCCGCGCCGTCCTGGATCGACACGATCGCACCGGCCGGCAGGTAATACTGCGCGGGAATGTCGGTGCCGGGCAGTTTCAGTTCGTTGCCCTTCTTGTCTTCCAGACGCACGGTCGGACGCAGGTCCTTGGCACTGGTGCCTCGGCGCTTCGGATCGGTGACCACCGCGGACTCGAGGCCGGTGAGTTCGTCCGTCTGCGCCTGCACCGTGATGCCATCGACGAAGTCGATGAAACGCACGCGGCCGGCCACTTCCGACACGATCGGATGCGTGTGCGGATCCCAGTTGGCGATCGTCTGACCCGCCTTGACCTCGGCGCCGTCCTTGACCGAAATCGTCGCGCCGTAAGGCACCTTGTAACGCTCGCGCTCGCGGCCGTGCGCGTCGATCACGCTCACTTCGCCCGAACGCGACACCGCAACGAGATGACCTTGCGAGTGCTGCACGGTCTTCAGATTGTTGAACTTCAGATTGCCGGTGGTCTTCACCACCACGCTGTCCACCGCCGCCGCACGCGACGCCGCGCCTCCGATATGGAACGTGCGCATGGTGAGCTGCGTGCCGGGCTCGCCGATCGACTGCGCGGCGATAACGCCGACCGCCTCGCCGATGTTGACGAGATGTCCGCGCGCCAGATCGCGGCCGTAGCACAGCGCGCACACGCCGAACTGCGCGTCGCAGGTGATCGGCGAACGAACCTTGACGCTCTGCACGCCGGCGGCGTCCAGCTTGTCGACCATCGCTTCGTTCAACAGCGTGTTGCGCGTGACGATCGGCTTGTCGTCCTCACCCGGCGCGTACACGTCCTCGACCACCACGCGGCCCAGCACGCGCTCGCGCAGCGGCTCGACCACGTCGCCGCCTTCCACGATCGGTTGCATGGTGAGGCCGTTCTCGGTGCCGCAATCGGGCTCGGTGACCACCACATCCTGCGCCACGTCGACCAGACGCCGCGTCAGATAACCCGAGTTCGCGGTCTTCAGAGCGGTGTCGGCCAGACCCTTGCGCGCGCCGTGCGTGGAGATGAAGTACTGCAATACGTCCAGACCTTCACGGAAGTTGGCCTTGATCGGCGTCTCGATGATCGAGCCGTCGGGTTTTGCCATCAGGCCGCGCATGCCGGCGAGCTGGCGGATCTGCGCCGCGGAACCGCGCGCGCCCGAATCGGCCATGATGTAGATCGAGTTCATCGACTTCTCATCGACCGTCTTGCCGTCGGCCGTCTTGGCCTTCTGGGTACCGATGCCTTCGATCATCGCCTTGGCGATCTGCTCGTTGGTGCGTGACCAGATGTCCACCACCTTGTTGTAGCGCTCGCCCGCGGTGACCAGGCCGGACTGGAACTGCTCCTGGATTTCGACGACCTCTTTCTCCGCCTCTTCCAGGATCGCCTTCTTCTCGCCCGGAATCTTCATGTCGTCGATGCCGATCGAGATGCCGGCGCGCGTGGCGAAGCGGAAGCCGGTGTACATCAGCTTGTCGGCGAACACGACGGTTTCTTTCAAACCCAGTTCGCGGTAGCAGGCGTTGATCAAACGCGAGATCGCCTTCTTGGTCAGCTCGGTGTTGATCCGCGCGAACGGCAGACCCTCTGGGAGGATTTCCGCCAGCAGCGCGCGGCCCACGGTGGTATCCACCAGTGAAGTCTTGCCGATGATTTCGCCGGCGGCATCCTTCACGGTTTCGCGGATGCGCACCTTCACCTTCGCGTGCAGTTCCACCGCGCGGTTGTCGTAGGCGCGGCGCACTTCGGAAATATCCGAGAACGCCATGCCCTCGCCCTTGGCGCCGACCAGCTCGCGGGTCATGTAGTACAAACCCAGCACCACATCCTGCGTGGGCACGATGATCGGTTCGCCGTTGGCGGGCGAGAGGATGTTGTTGGACGACATCATCAGCGCGCGCGCTTCCAGTTGCGCCTCGATCGACAACGGCACGTGCACGGCCATCTGGTCGCCGTCGAAGTCCGCGTTGAATGCGCTGCACACCAGCGGATGCAACTGGATCGCCTTGCCTTCGATCAGCACCGGCTCGAACGCCTGGATGCCCAAGCGATGCAACGTCGGCGCGCGATTCAGCAGGACCGGATGTTCGCGGATGACTTCTTCCAGGATGTCCCAGACTTCGGCTTCTTCGCGCTCGACCAGTTTCTTCGCGGCCTTGATCGTCGTCGCCAAACCGCGGCGTTGCAGCTTGGAGAAGATGAAAGGCTTGAACAGCTCCAGCGCCATCTTCTTCGGCAGACCGCACTGGTGCAGTTTCAGCGTCGGCCCGACCACGATCACCGAACGGCCGGAATAGTCCACGCGTTTGCCGAGCAGGTTCTGGCGGAACCGACCCTGCTTGCCCTTGATCATGTCGGCCAGCGACTTCAGCGCGCGCTTGTTGGTACCGGTGATGGCGCGGCCGCGGCGGCCGTTGTCCATCAGCGCGTCCACCGACTCCTGCAGCATGCGCTTTTCGTTGCGCACGATGATGTCGGGCGCATTGAGTTCCAGCAGCCTTTTCAACCGATTGTTGCGGTTGATCACGCGGCGATAGAGATCGTTCAGATCTGACGTGGCGAAACGGCCGCCTTCCAGCGGTACCAGCGGACGCAGATCCGGCGGCAGCACCGGCAGCACGGTCATCACCATCCATTCCGGACGATTGCCCGAATCGATGAACGCCTCGATCAGTTTGATGCGTTTGGTGAGGCGCTTCAGCTTGGTCTCGGAATTGGTCGCGGCGATTTCTTCCTTCAGCCGCACCATTTCGCCGTTGAGATCGAGCGAACGCAGCAGCTCGTACACGGCTTCGGCGCCCATGCGCGCATCGAATTCGTCGCCGTGTTCCTCGACCGCGGTAAGGTACTGGTCTTCCGTCAGCATCTGGCCGCGCTCGAGCGAAGTCAGACCCGGATCGATCACCACATACGCTTCGAAATACAGGATGCGCTCGATGTCGCGCAGCGTCATGTCCAGCATCAGGCCGATGCGCGAAGGCAGCGACTTCAGGAACCAGATGTGCGCCACCGGCGAGGCCAGCTCGATGTGGCCCATGCGCTCGCGGCGGACTTTCGCCAGCGTCACCTCGGTGCCGCACTTCTCGCAGACCACGCCGCGATGCTTCATGCGCTTGTACTTGCCGCACAGGCACTCGTAGTCCTTGACCGGGCCGAAGATCGCCGCGCAGAACAAACCATCACGTTCCGGTTTGAACGTGCGGTAGTTGATCGTCTCGGGCTTCTTCACTTCGCCCCACGACCACGAACGGATCAGGTCGGGCGATGCCAGCGCGATCTTGATCGCGTCGAAGTCCAGCGGTGCGGTTTGCTGGTTGAACAGATTCAAAAGGTCTTTCATTGGATTACTCCGGTGATCGAGAGAAGAGATTGGGAACGGATTTCATCTCTCACCTCTCGTTCAACTCGATATCGATCGCCAGCGAACGGATTTCCTTGACCAGCACGTTGAACGACTCGGGCATACCGGCCGCCATTTCGTGTTCGCCATCGACGATGTTCTTGTACATCTGGTTGCGGCCCTGCACGTCGTCCGACTTCACCGTCAGCATTTCCTGCAGGGTGTAGGCCGCGCCGTAGGCTTCCAGCGCCCACACTTCCATTTCGCCGAAACGCTGACCGCCGAACTGCGCTTTGCCGCCCAAAGGTTGTTGGGTCACCAGCGAGTACGGGCCGGTGGAACGCGCGTGCATCTTGTCGTC
>DATFCO010000327.1:0-3719 GCA_035253005.1 Rhodanobacteraceae bacterium | reverse complement strand
GGGTGCTTTAAACCCCTCTCCCGGAGGGAGAGGGCTTCAAGAGCCAAGCGCATGAGCAGCGGCGAACAAACCCAAGTGCAACGTAGGCGTTATCTCACCGGCTTTGCCAACGAACACGCGACGGAAGCGTTGCCCGGTGCGTTGCCGGTGGGGCAGAACTCGCCGCAGCGCGCGCCGTACGGTTTGTATGCGGAGCAGTTGTCCGGCACTGCGTTCACTGCACCTCGCCACGCGAATCGGCGCAGTTGGCTCTACCGCATTCGCCCCGCGGCGATGCACAAGACATTCGCGCCGTGGCCGCATCCGCATTTCCACAATCGTTTCGACGAAGTCGCCACGTCACCGAATCAATTGCGCTGGAGTCCGTTTCCTTTTTCGGAGGCGCCAGCCGATTTCGTGGATGGGCTCTACACCGTCGCCGGCAACGGCAGCGCGGCGATGCAAACGGGTTGCGGGTTGCACATCTATGCCTGCAACCGGTCGATGCAGGGCAGGTTCTTCTACGACGCCGACGCCGAACTGGTGATCGTGCCGCAACAGGGCCGGTTGAAAATCTTCACCGAACTCGGTGTTCTGGATATCGAGCCGCAACAGGTCGCGCTGATTCCGCGCGGCGTGCGTTTCCGCGTCGAACTATTGGACGAAACCGCGCGCGGCTACGTTTGCGAAAACTTCGGCGCGCTATTCCGCCTGCCCGATCTGGGACCGATCGGTTCCAACTGCCTCGCCAATCCGCGCGATTTCGAGGCGCCCTGCGCGGCGTATGAAGACGTCGAGGGCGCCGATTCTGGAGAGCATCTCGAACTGATCGCCAAGTTTCAGGGTCACTTGTGGCATGCGGCGATCGATCACTCGCCGCTCGATGTGGTCGCCTGGCACGGCAACTACGCACCGTACCGCTACGACCTGCGCCGTTTCAATACCATCGGCTCGATTTCCTACGATCATCCCGACCCAAGCATCTTCACCGTGCTGACTTCGCCGAGCGATACGCCCGGTACCGCGAACGCGGATTTCGTGATCTTCCCGCCGCGCTGGCTGGTCGCGGAGGATACCTTCCGTCCGCCGTGGTTCCACCGCAACGTGATGAGCGAATTCATGGGGCTGGTGCACGGCGAATACGACGCCAAGGCCGGCGGGTTCGCGCCCGGCGGCGCGTCGCTGCACAACTGCATGAGCGGGCACGGTCCGGACGCGGCGAGTTTCGAGAAAGCGAGCTCGATCGATACCAGCAAGCCGCAGCACGTCACGGACACGATGGCTTTCATGTTCGAATCGCGCTACGTGATCCATCCCACGCGGCAGGCGCTGGAGTCGGCGCAGTTGCAGGGCGATTATCAGGATTGCTGGGCGGGATTGCAGAAGCATTTCGATCCGCGCAAGCCGTGATCCGGACGGCTTTCATTGCGGCGGCGGTTCTGGTTCTGGTTGCGTGCGGCGCCAAGGGATCGCACGATGCCGGCTCGACGGATACTCCGATGCAAACGGCTGATGCGAAGACGCCGCCACGGCCCGCAAACGATCTGCCCGCGCGTTCGGTACTCGATGCGATGCCGGATTTCGAAGGCATCGGTCCGCTGCATTTCGGCATGAGCGCGGGGCAGATGCGCAAGGCGTGGGGCGGGCCGTTGTACGGCGAGGCACCGGCAAACGATAGCCTCGCGTGTTATTACCTGCGTCCGAGCCAGGACCAGTACGATCTGCTGTTCATGGTGGAAGGCGATCGCTTCGTGCGCATCGATGTAAAAACGGAGAGCAAGACCGCGCCGGGTGCCGGACGCGTCGGCATGAGCATCGCCGAATTGCGCAAGTTGTACGGCGGGCGCATTAAGACCGCACCGAATTTCTACGATCCTGATTCGACAGACTTGCGTGTTGTTTCTCCACATGGCGAGGATGCACTGTTGCTATTTGAGGCGAACGAAAAAGGTGTCGTCACTTCCTGGCGCATCGGCAAGCCGCAGCAAGTCAACTATGTCGAGGGTTGCAGTTGAGCTGGATTCCGGATCGTGGCTACGCCGCGTCCGGAACGACCAAAAGGGAAAGATCATCGATGAAGCTCGGGAGTCTGAAAGAGGGTGGCCGCGACGGAACCCTCATCGTCGTCAGCCGCGATCTGGCGCACGGCGTGCGCGCGAGCGACATCGCGCCGACGCTGCAGGCCGCGCTGGACGACTGGGACAACACCGCGCCGCGCCTGCGCGCGCTGTACGACGCGCTTTGCCTGCACCGGCACAAGGCCGTGCAGCACGCGTTCGAACTGGATTTCAACGATCTCGCCGCGCCGCTGCCGCGCGCATACGAGTTCGTGGATGGCAGCGCGTACCTGCCGCACGTCGAGCGCGTGCGCAAGGCGCGTGGTGCGCAGGTGCCCGAAAGCTTCTACACCGATCCGCTGATGTACCAGGCCACCAGCGCGGGTTTTCTGGGGCCGTGCGATCCGGTGCGTGTGCCGAGCGAGGATTATGGCATCGACATGGAAGCGGAGGTGGTGGTCGTCACTGATGACGTGCCGATGGCGGTGACGCCGGAAGCCGCTTCGGATCACATCCAGTTGGTCGGCCTCGTCAACGACGTGTCGCTGCGCAACCTGATTCCTGGCGAACTGGCGAAAGGTTTCGGTTTCCTGCAATCCAAACCGCGCTCGGCGCTGTCGCCGGTGTTCGTGACGCCGGACGAACTGCGCGAAGCCTGGCGCGACGACAAGCTGCACCTGCCGATGCGCACCTGGATCAACGGCAAGTGGTTCGGTGAAGCCGATGCCGGCGAAGACATGCAATTCGATTTCGCGCAACTGGTGGCGCACGCGGCGAAGACACGGCCGCTCACCGCGGGCACGATCGTCGGCTCGGGCACCATCGCCAATCAGGATACGTCGAAGGGCGCGTCTTGCCTCGCCGAACAGCGCACGGTGGAAACGCTGCGCGACGGCCAGCCCAGCACACCGTTTCTGAAATACGGCGATTTGATCAAGATAGAAATGCTGGACAAGGACGGCAATTCGATCTTCGGCGCGATCGAGCAGCGCATCGAGGCGCCGCTGGCGCACGAACACAAGGCGTGAATCTCGCCGCGCATTACCTGCAAATCCGCGATATCCACGTCGCGGCGGTGATCGCGTCAGGTTCGCTGTTCTGCACGCGCGGCGCGCTCGCGCTGGCGCGCTGGCCGTACGTGATGCATCCGGTGCTGCGCTACGGTTCAATGGCGATCGACACCGTCTTGCTGGGGGCCGGCATCACGCTGATGTTCGTGATCCGGCAGTACCCGTTCGTCGACGGCTGGCTGACGATGAAGCTCGCCCTGCTGGTCGTCTACATCGCGCTGGGCACCTTTGCGCTGAAACGCGCGTGCACGCAAGGCGCTCGCGCGACGTGCTACCTGCTGGCGCTCGCGACGTTCGCGTACATCGTCAGCGTGGCGATCGCGCACGATCCCAAGGGTGTGTTTACATTCGTGCGCTTAGCGACCTAAATCGCAGGCCATGGACGGCCGTGTTGAGCGAGCTTGCCGGCGCTGTATGCGATGCCGAGAAGCGCAGCCGAACGGCGGAGCAAGCGCCGCATGTTCGAGCACAGGGATGTGCGAGTTCGGCGCGGCCGCCGTTCGGCGAGCATCGCAGGGCAGTCGAGGCAACACGACGTTGCCGAGACCATCGCATCCAGCGCCATGGTTTTGGCTACTTTTGCCGAAACAAAAGTAGCCCGCTCGCCTTGGAG
>DATFCO010000326.1:0-7570 GCA_035253005.1 Rhodanobacteraceae bacterium | reverse complement strand
GTATTCCACCGGCCCCGACAAGGATGTGCTGATCGGCGCGGATTTCAATCCGCCGTACCCGGAAGACAAGGGCCCCGATCTCGGCGCGACCAGTTGGCCGAACAGGGCCGCGTGGATGATCGGCGGCGGGCCGGTGTGGGGCTGGATCACCTACGATCCGAAGTTGAACCTGATCTATTACGGCACCGGCAATCCCGGCCCGTGGAATCCTTATCAGCGGCCGGGTCTGAATTTCTGGACCTGCACGCTGTTCGCGCGCGATCCCGACACCGGCCAGGCGAAGTGGGCGGTGCAGTGGAATCCGCACGACACGCACGATTACGACGGCGTCAACGAGAACGTGTTGTTCGACGCGACGATCAACGGACAGCAGCGGCAACTGCTGGCGCATCCGGATCGCAACGGTTTCATGTACGTGCAGGATCGCACCACCGGCAAGATCATTTCCGCCAACAAGTTCTTCCCCGGCGCCAACACCATCGAGAAAATCAATCTGGAAACCGGCGCGCCGGTGGTGAACCCGGCCGAAGTGCCGCAGCTCGACAAGACGGTGACGAACATCTGCCCCGCGTCCACCGGCGGCAAGGACTGGCAGCCGAGCGCGTACTCGCCGCTGACCGGCTTGCTCTACATCCCGCACAACAATGTCTGCCAGGACGAGGAAGTATCCAAGGTCGGCTACATCGAGGGCACGCCTTACGTCGGCGCGAAAGTGGCGATGAAGGCAGGGCCGGGCGGTTATCGCGGCGCGTTCACCGCCTATGATCCGGTGCACGCGCGCATCGTCTGGTCGGATCACGAGAACTTCCCGGTGTGGAGTGGCGCGCTGGTAACCGCAGGCGGCATCGCCTTCTACGGCACGATGGACCGCTGGTTCAAGGCGGTCGATGCGAAAACCGGCAAGCTGCTGTGGAAGTTCCATGTCGGTTCGGGCATCAACGGACAGCCGATCGCGTTCCAGGGACCTGATGGACGCGAATACGTGGCCGTGCTCGCCGGCGTGGGCGGTTGGTCGGGCGCCGTGGTCGCGGGCGATCTCGATCCGCGCAATCCGTACGGCGCGCTGGGCTTCGTCGGCGCCACGCAGGATCTCCCCGATTACACGGCGAAAGGCGGCACGCTGTACGTGTTCGCGCTGCCGAAGGCGGGAGGATCGCCGTGATGCGCATACTTTGCCGCAGGCGCCAAGTATTTCCGCTCGTCCTGAGCGTAGGCCCGCAGGGCCGGAGTCGAAGGACAGCAGCGCTTCGATTTCGTTCGCTTCGCTCTCTACGCTCAGCGCGAACGGTTTTGTTGTTGATGCTTTTGAGCGCGCCTGCATTCGCCTTCGCACAGCACACCCAATATCCCGGCGCCGCGCCCGCGCCTTCGAACGAACCGCTGCGCGTCTGTGCCGATCCCAACAACCTGCCGTTCTCCAACCGCGCGGGCGAAGGTTTCGAGAACAAGCTGGCGCAACTGGTCGCGCAGGCGATGGGCAAGACCGTCGAATACACCTGGGAGCCGCAGCGCAAGCAGTTCCTGCAGGACACGCTGGATGCGGACAAGTGCGATGTGGTGATGTCGCTGCCGACCATCGACCGCGAGGAACTGACCACGCAGCCGTATTACCGCTCGGCCTATGCGTTCGTGTATCGCGCCAACACGCCGTATCGACTACATTCGCTGGACGATCCGCGTCTGCGCAAATTGAAGATCGGCGTGCATTCGCTGGGCGACGACTGGGTGGATCTGCCGGGCGGCGCCACGCTGGCGCAACGCGGCATCATCGACAACGTGCACATTTACAAGATGGATGCCGACGAAGGCCGCGCCAATCCCGCCGCCGACCTGATGGATGCGGTGGCGAAGGGCGATGTAGACGTGGCGATCGTGTGGGGACCGCGCGCCGGTTATTTCGCCACGCGCGAGCCGGTGAAACTGCAAGTGGTGCCACTCACCGACACGCATACGATCCTGCCGTTCCAATTTTCGATCTCGATGGCGGTGCGTCACGGCGACGAAGACTTGCGCGACAAGTTGAACACGATCCTGCGCGACAAGCGCGATCAGATCCACGCGCTGCTGACGCGATACGGCGTGCCGCAACTGGATATGGATGAGCACTTATCGGACAACAACGTGGTTGTGGAGCATCAACTGGTCATCCCCGCGAAAGCGGGGATCCAGTGACTTTTTGAAGCTTTGAACTTCAAAGGCGCTGGATTACAAAGCCCGTCCATGGACTTTGCCTTCCAGGCCCGCCTGCGGCGGTTCAAATTCGTTCCAGACGAATTTGTCCCGCCTGCGCGGGAATGACGGATGAGAAAGCGCGTCGTCGTCATGGAGGACACGATGAAGAAGACATTGATCGCCATCCTGCTCGCGGCCACCACCGCGCTTTGCGCGCGCGCATTCGCGCAAGCCGCCGTGCCACGCGTGGATGTCAACGGTGCGCAGCGGTTGCAGCGAGTGCCGGTGTCGGGTTTGCACATCGGGCCGGCGGTGCACGTGGAGAATCCCTACGCGAATGATCCGAATGCGCTCGTTGAGGGCAAGCGTCTGTTCCAGAGTTTGAATTGCGCCGGCTGCCACGCACCGGGCGGCGGCGGCGGCATGGGCCCGGCGCTATCGGACAACGTCTGGATCTACGGCAGCGATCCGGGGCAGATCTATCTCACCATCGAACACGGCCGGCCAAACGGCATGCCGGCATGGGGCAATGCGCTGCCTCCGCAGGCGATCTGGGCGCTGGTGACTTACGTCAAGACACTTTCCAATCCCAGTCCGGAATTCGAACCGCAAACCAAACTCGGTGCGACGCCCGCACCCGGCCCGGGCAACACGCCGCATCCGCCCGCCAACAAGCAACCGCCCCCGCTGCCGAAGCATCCCAAGCCGCCGCCGCAGCCGCCGAAACCCGGGCGGCCTTCGACCACGGGTGGCCGTTGATGCGGCGCTCAATCGCCATCGTATTCGCATTCGCGCCGTGCATCGCGCGCGCAGCGTCGCCGATGACGTACATGGTTTCGCATGGTCCGGCGGCCAATCCGATCACCGCGTTGGGATGGGGATTGCTGGGACTGTCGATCGTCGTCGCCGCGTTCATTTCGCTATCTGTATTAATCGGCATCTGGTGGAAACGCGATCGCGGCGAGTACGACGAAGTCGGCTGGCCGGTGTTGTCCCGCGGCCGCAACGGCATGCCGTGGCTGACCATCGGCGTGCCGGTGTCCATCGTGCTGTTGTTGCTGTCGGCGATCTGGACTTTCTTCGTGCTTGGCGCGACTGCGGCGCCATCGAAAACGCCCGCGATCACGCTGGTGATCACCGGGCATCAGTGGTGGTGGGAAGTGCGTTACGAGCGCGAAGGCGCGCCGCAGCTCACCTTCGACACCGCCAACGAAATCCATATTCCGGTCGGCGCACCGGTGCGCCTGCGATTGATGAGCGCGGACGTAATTCACTCGTTCTGGATTCCGCAACTCGCCGGTAAGACCGACACCATTCCGGGACAGGTCAATCTCGCCTGGCTGCAAGCGGACAAGCCCGGCGTCTATCGCGGCCAGTGCACCGAGTTCTGCGGCTTGCAGCACGCGCACATGGCGATGTACGTGATCGCG
Organism: Rhodanobacteraceae bacterium; assembly: GCA_035253005.1. GTDB lineage: Bacteria > Pseudomonadota > Gammaproteobacteria > Xanthomonadales > Rhodanobacteraceae > 66-474. The sequence continues at coordinate 3,968 of DATFCO010000326.1, read as the reverse complement.
CAGGAACCGCGCGCATTCAATGCGTGGTGGATGGCGCAATTGCGCGATGCGGCCGGACCGCCGGCGGGATTGGCGTTGCAGGGACAGAGCGTTTTCCAGGCGCGCTGCGCGATCTGTCATTCGGTGCGCGGACTTGCGGGCAGTCAGGGCGTGCTGGGTCCCGACCTCACGCACCTGATGAGCCGTCGCACCATCGCCGCCGGCACGTTGCCGAACAACACCGGCGACCTCTCCGCATGGATCAGCAATTCGCAATCGCTGAAACCGGGCAACGACATGCCCAACGAAGATTTGAACGGCCCGCAGTTGCAGGCGCTGCTGGCGTATCTGCAGACGTTGAAATAGTGAAAGTGACGCGCGAGAAAGGAAGCTCCGAATGGCCCTGAATCCCGTCTACCGCACACCGCTGATCGCGCGTCCCACCGAGGAACTGCGCGAGAAGCTGGAGAGCATCTGGGCCGATCCGCCGGGACTGTACGGCTGGCTGGCGACAACGGATCACAAGAAGATCGGCCATCGTTATCTCACCACCGCGTTCGTGTTCATGCTTGTGGGCGGACTGGAAGCGCTCGGAATGCGCCTGCAACTGGCGCAACCGAACGAACACCTGCTGCCGCCGAACCTGTACAACCAATTCTTCAGCATGCACGGGATGACGATGATCTTCCTGTACGCGCTGCCGATCCTGTCGGGTTTCAGCAATTATCTATGGCCGTTGATCCTCGGCACGCGCGACATGGCGTTCCCGCGCCTCAACGCGTTCACCTACTGGGTGTTCCTGCTGGCCGGCATTTTTCTCTACATCGGTTTCTGGAACGGCAAGGGCACCAATGTCGGCTGGTTCAACTACGTGCCGCTGGCGTCGCGCCCCTACAACCCGGACTGGAACGTGGACATCTATTCGCTTGGAATGGTGTTCCTCGGCATCTCAACGACAGCCGGCGCGGTGAACTTCATCGCCACGATGTTCCGCACGCGCGCGCCGGGCATGTCGATCAGCCGCGTGCCGATCATGATCTGGGGCACTCTGGTGTCGAACGTCGGAATCCTGTTCGCGGTTCCGGCGGTGAGTCTGGATTTCATGCTGCTGTGGTGCGACCGCCGTTTCGGCACGCATTTCTTCGACGCTGCTGCGGGCGGGCGGCCGCTGCTGTGGCAACACCTGTTCTGGATTTTCGGACATCCCTGGGTGTATGCGATCGTGCTGCCGGCGATGAGCATCGTCTCGCAGGCGCTGCCCGTGTATTGCCGGCGGCCGCTGGTGGCGCAGCCCGCGGTGGTGCTGGCGACGATCCTGACGATGGTGCTGGGCTTCGGCGTGTGGGTGCATCATATGTTCTCGACCGGCCTGCCGGTGATCGCGATGGGATTTTTCTCGGCCGCGAGTTTCGTGATCGTGATCCCTTCGGCGGTGTCGGTCTTCGCCTGGGTGGCGACGATCTGGACCGGCCGACCGGTGTTCACCACCGCATTCAAGTTCTTCGCCGCGGAAGTGGTGCTGTTCGTGATCGGCGGCGTGTCGGGTTTCATGACGGCCGCGGTGCCGCTGGACTGGCAACTCACCGACACCTATTTCGTGGTCGCGCACCTGCACTACGTGCTGATCGGCATCAACGTGTTTCCGGTGATCGGGGGCATCTATCACTGGTTCCCGAAGATGACCGGGAAAATGATGAGCGAGAAACTCGGCTGGTGGAATTTCTGGCTTATGTTCATCGGTTTCAATCTCGGTTTCTTCCCGATGCACATTTCCGGACTGCTCGGAATGCCGCGGCGCATCTACACGTACCCGGCGGAAATCGGCTGGGGCACGGCTAACCTGATCACGACGATCGGTTCTTTCGTGTTCGCGTTGGGCGTGCTGCTGTTCGTGATCAACGTGATCCGCAGTCTACTCGTCGGTGCGAAGGCACCGGCCAATCCCTGGGACGCGGACACACTGGAATGGTCGGTGACTTCGCCGCCGCCGAGCTACAACTTCGCGGTGATTCCGCACGTCGCCACCATCCATCCGCTGTGGGAAGGGCGGCTGGAAGGCGAGACGCTGAGCATCCTGCATGAAGGCCCGGTGCTGGATCACGAACACGAGATGCCCGGCACGACCGCGCTCGACGCCGAACCGGATGTCATCCTGAAGCAGCCCAGTCATTCACTGGTGCCGCTGTGCATGGCGCTGCTGATCGCCGGCATGTTCGTAGGCTTGCTGCTGGAAATGTGGTGGGTGGCGGCCGGCTGCATGCTGGCGATGATTCCGGCACTGCTGTGGTGGTTCTGGCCGCGGGTGGAAACCGGCTGGGCGGTGCGCGCATGAACTCGAATATCTACCGCCCGCCCACTTACGAAGAAACGACCGAACCGCGGACGCTGCCGGTGGGCAAGGCCGGCTGGCGCACGCCGGGATGGTGGGGCGTGCTGGCGCTGATCGGCACCGAAGCCGCGGTGTTCTCGTACCTGATCTTCAGCTACTTCTATCTGCAATCGCAGACGCTGCAACCCTGGCCGCCGAGCGGTTTGCCGCCGCTGCGCTATGCTGCACCGAGCACCGCGGCTTTGCTGATCAGCATCGGCACGATGTGGTGGGCCGAACGCGGCGCGCGGCTGGGCTCGGGCGGAAGATTGCTTTCGGGATTGCTGATCACGCTGCTGTTGGGCGTGTGCTACGTGATCCTGCAATGCTTCGATTGGCACGACGAACCATTCCTGCCGCGCAGCGGCGCGTACGGATCGCTGTTCTTCGCGATCACCTCGTTCCATGTGCTGCACGCGGCGATCGGCGTGCTGGTCCTGGCTGCGATGATCTGGTGGAGCGCATTGAGACATATCACCGCCGAGCGTTACACGCCGATCACGGTCACCGCGCTGTACTGGTATTTCGTGGTGGCCGCGTGGATCGCGGTGTTCATCACGCTGTATTTGCTGCCGTGGATCACTCCGCATTGAGGCGCGCCATGTCCGTCATCACCTCCACCAATCCACCCGCGGTCACACGCATTCCGGTCGGCTTTGCATTGAATTTCGCCGTGTTCGGCGCACCGCTGGTGTGGTCGCTGCAATTGGTAGCGGGTTATGCGCTGTCCGCGCACGCCTGCTTTCCGATCGACGTGCCGCTGGTCGTGCCGGTATGGGGAAGCCTTTGGTGGATCCTGCTCGGCATCGATCTCGCGGCGGTGAGCGTCGCCGGCGCGGCGCTGCTGACCGCGCTGGGCTGCCGCGCCGCCTGGAGCGGCATCGAACCGCAGAACATTGGCGAAGCGCGCAACCGCTTCATCGCGCACTGGTCGGTGCTGACCAGCGCGCTGTTTTCGATCGCGGTGGTGTTCACGATCGTGATGTTGTTTATCGAACCGGTTTGCAATTACTGATCGGCGGGTCAAGACCCGCCCTGCGAAACGGATGCCGCACATCTTGACGCAATGGCAATCGGAACCGTGGCTGCTGACGTGCATCGCCGCCGCGGTGATGCCGTATGTCGTTGGCCTGACGCGCATGGGCGCGCAACGCGCGCATATCCTCGGCGGCTGGCGCGCGCCGTCGTTCTTCGCCGGCATCGCGATCCTGTGCCTGACGCTGATGTCACCGCTGGATGTTGTGGCGGACGATCTGTTTTCCGCGCACATGGTGCAGCACATGCTGCTGCTGCTGATCGTGCCGCCTCTGCTGGTGTACGGACGGCCCGTGATCGTGTGGCTGTGGGCGTTCGATCTGGATGCGCGGCGCGCGATCACGCGCGGCTGGAAACGCGCCGGATTGGATGCAACGTTCCGCTGGCTGATGCGTCCGCTGTGCGTGTGGCTGCTGCTCAGCGCGGCGTTGTGCTTCTGGCATCTGCGAGAGCCGTATGACGCGGCCGTGCGCCACGAATGGCTGCACGACCTGGAGCACGCCAGTTTTCTCGCGTTCTCGCTGGCGTTCTGGACGATCGTGATCGAACCCTACGGCAAACGCCGCTCGCTCGGTTACGGCGCGAC
>DATFCO010000325.1:0-3723 GCA_035253005.1 Rhodanobacteraceae bacterium | reverse complement strand
TTCGCCTTGCAACACGTGCACGGTCACCGCGGTCTGGTTGTCGTCGGCGGTCGAGAACACCTGCGTGGCCTTGGTCGGGATCGTGGTGTTCTTCTCGATCAGCTTGGTCATCACGCCGCCCAGCGTCTCGATGCCGAGCGACAGCGGCGTCACGTCCAGCAGCAGCACGTCCTTCACGGTGCCGCCCAGCACACCGCCCTGGATCGCCGCGCCCACGGCGACCGCTTCGTCCGGATTGACGTCCTTGCGCGGCTCCTTGCCGAAGAAATCCTTCACCGCGTCCTGCACCTTCGGCATGCGGGTCTGGCCACCGACGAGGATCACCTCGCCGATGTCGGAAACGCGCAAGCCGGCGTCGTTCAACGCGGTGCGGCAGGGCTCGATGGTGCGCTTGATCAGATCTTCGACCAGCGCTTCGAGCTTGGCACGGGTGAGTTTGATATTGAGATGCTTCGGGCCGGAGGCATCCGCCGTCACGTACGGCAGATTCACTTCGGTCTGGTGCGCGGATGACAGTTCGATCTTGGCGCGCTCGGCGGCGTCCTTCAGGCGCTGCAACGCAAGCGGATCGTTGCGCAGGTCGATGCCCTGGTCTTTCTTGAATTCCTCCACCAGATAATCGATCACGCGCTTGTCGAAGTCCTCGCCCCCGAGGAAGGTGTCGCCGTTGGTGGCCAGTACTTCGAACTGCTTCTCACCGTCGACGTTGGCGATTTCGATGATGGAAATATCGAACGTGCCGCCGCCGAGGTCGTACACCGCGATCTTGCGATCCGCGCCGGTCTTGTCCAGACCGTAGGCGAGCGCCGCGGCGGTCGGTTCGTTGATGATGCGCTTGACTTCCAGGCCCGCGATCTTGCCGGCGTCCTTCGTGGCCTGCCGCTGCGAATCGTTGAAGTACGCGGGCACCGTGATCACCGCTTCGGTGACCGGTTCGCCGAGGAAATCCTCGGCGGTCTTCTTCATCTTCATCAGCACCTTCGCGGAGATCTCCGGCGGCGCCATCTTCTTGCCATCGGACGTCTCGAGCCACGCGTCGCCATTGTCGTGCTGGATGATCTTGTAAGGGACGAGGCCGATGTCCTTCTGCACTTCGGCATCGGTGAACTTGCGCCCGATCAGCCGCTTCACCGCGTAAAAAGTGTTCTTGGGATTGGTGACGGCCTGCCGCTTGGCCGGCGCGCCGACCAGCACTTCGCCATCCTTGCTGAAGGCGACGATGGATGGCGTGGTACGGTCGCCCTCGGAATTCTCGATCACGCGCGCATTGGCGCCTTCCATGACGGCGACGCACGAATTGGTGGTGCCGAGGTCGATGCCGATGATCTTGGCCATTTCGGTTAGCTCCTGAAAACTCGTCTGATGTTCGGGCGGCTTCAGCCGCAATTGCTTGGATATCTGGGGGTTAAGCGTCCGGATTCAAGCTGGTTCGGGCTCATTCCGGTTCTTTCGCCACGCTCACCAACGCCGGCCGCAGCAGCCGGCCATTCAGCACGTAGCCCTTCTGCATCACCATGGTCACGGTGCCGGGCGGGTGTTCGCTGCTCGGCACGGTATTCATGGCCTGCTGGGTTTCCGAATTGAACGGTTCCCCCAGCGGATTCACTTCGCTCAACCCGTTGGCCTCGCCCAGCTTGTGCAGCGCCCTCAGAGTCAACTGCATGCCTTCGCGCAGCGCTTCGGCGTTGCCGGTGTCGGCCGCCAAGCCGTGTTCCATGCCGTCGTAGACCGGGAGCAATTCGCGCAGCAGCTTCTCGTTGGCGAACTTCAGAGTCTGCTCCAGATCGCGCTGCATGCGCTTGCGCTGGTTCTCGATCTCCGCGCGCTCGCGCAGGATCGCTTCGCGCAAGCCGACGATCGTGGTCTCGGCTTCCGCCAGTTGCCGCGCCAGATTGTCGCGTTCCTCTCCGCCGTTCTCGGCCGCATTCTCCGCGGCCGCGGCCTTGCCGGCCTCCTCGAGCCTGTCCTTTTCGGTCATCACCCGTTCTTCCTCGCAACCCAAATATGCGACGCGAACCGCATCGCAGCCGACTCCCACTCTTTCTTATGCGGGCTGTGCGCCGGCGCTTCAAGTGCCTGGATTCAAGGCATCCGAGAGCATGCGCGCGGTAGCCTGCACCACCGGGATTACGCGATCATAGGCCATGCGCGTGGGTCCGATCACACCCAGCGCGCCCAGCACGCGATCCCCGGCATGGTATGGCGCGCTGATCAGGCTGAAGCCTTCCAGCGGCGCGAACCCCGCTTCCTCCCCGATGAACAGCCGCACCCCCGGCGCGCGCGCGCAGCTCTCCAGCAGTGCCAGCAGATCGCTCTTGCGCTGAAACGCCTCGAACAATTCGCGCAGACGATCCATCTGCGAAGCATCGTCGCCCATCAGATTAGTCTGACCCGAAACCAGCATGTCGGCTTCGGGCTTGGGGGCGAAGGTTTGCGCGGCCACTTCCACCGCCGCCTCCAGCCTGCGGTTCAACTCCGAACCCGCCGCACGCAATTCCGCCAGTACGCGCAGGCGGATCTCGTCCAGCCGCAGGCCGGCGTAGTGTTCGTTCAAGAAATTGGAAGCCTGCTCCAGCGCGCGCGCGTCGAGTTTCTGGCGCAGGCTCAGCACGCGGTTCTGAACCTGGCCGTCGGCGAACACCAGGATCGCCAGCACGCGGCCAGCGTCCAAGGCGACGAATTCGATTTGCTTCAGCGGCGTTTCCGTGCCACCCGGCACCGTGACTACGCCGACGAAATGCGTCATCGCCGAGAGCAATGAAGACGCGTTGCCGAGCAGGTCACGGGTGGAAGACTCGCGCGGCAAGCCGCGTTCCATCTGCGCCACCGCACCGCGCGGCAGCGGCCGGATTTCCAGCAGGCTGTCCACAAACAGTCGCAGACCCTGCACCGTCGGAACGCGCCCGGCCGAGGTGTGCGGCGAAGCGATCAACCCCAGCTCTTCCAGATCCGACATGATGTTGCGGATCGTCGCCGGGCTGACGTCCAGACCCGAAGCGCGCGACAGCGTGCGCGAACCGACCGGCTCGCCTTCCTCCAGATAGCGCGTGATCAATGCGCGCAGCAACTGGCGGGAACGAGCGTCGAGGTGGGGATTCTTGCCGGACATTACTCAAGCATATTTGAAAAGTGCGGCCATGGACGGCCGCTTTTGATGTTCGCGGTCAAGGATGATCGCAAAGCAACCCATTGCGTCGCATACAATCTCACCCATGCTCACCCGCCTCTCCGTCCGCAACTTCGCCGTGATGGAAGCCGCCGAAATCGAGTTCGGCACGGGCCTGACCGTGGTCACCGGCGAAACCGGTGCGGGCAAGTCGCTGCTGGTCGACGCGCTGCTGTTGCTGTCCGGCGCGCGTGCGGATGCAGGTTTGGTGCGCGCGGGTTGCGAACGTTCCGAACTGGCGGCGGAATTCGAACTGGACAATGCGGCCGCCGCGCGATCGTGGCTGGTCGACCAGGCACTCGATGATGAAGACGGCCGCTGTACTTTGCGGCGGGTGATCGCGGCGGAAGGCGGATCGCGTGCCTGGATCAACGGCCGCGCGGCGAGCTTGAACCAGTTGTCGGAACTTGCGTCCATGCTGGTCGAGATCCACGGCCAGCACGAGCATCAGGCACTGCTGGAGCGCGCGCAGCAATTGACACTGCTGGACGCCTTCGGCGGCGCGCAAGATCAAGCCGCCCGCGTGCGTGAACTCGCCGCCCGTTATCGCGAAATCC
>DATFCO010000324.1:0-25229 GCA_035253005.1 Rhodanobacteraceae bacterium | reverse complement strand
CGTCAAAGCACACGAACGCAGGCCATGGATGGCCGTGTTGAGCCAGCTTTCGGCGCCATCGCACGACGCCGAGCATCGCAGCCGGGCGCGCGGGAAAGGCGCGACTGTTCGAGCACAGGGACGTGCGAGTTCGCGCCGGCGCGCGCCCGGCGAGAAGCGCAGGGCAGTCGAGTCAACCGGACGTTGGCTCGACCGTCATGCCGGCGCGATGGTTTTGGCGACTTTTGCCGAAACAAAAGTCGCCCGCTCGCGGCAGCGAGCGGAACCAAGGCTTGTTGCGAAAGAGCAAGAGCAAAAACTGGATTCCGGCTTTCGCCGGAATGACGAGATCGCCGAGTTACCAACCCATGTAGTGCCCGCCATTGATCGCCAGGTTCGCGCCGGTGATCCATGCGGCTTCGTCGGCGAGGAAGAAGGAAACCGCGTAGGCGATCTCGTCGGGTTCGCCGAGACGTCCGAGCGGAATCTGCGCGACGATCTTGGCGCGGACTTCTTCCGGCACGGCCATGACCATGTCCGTTCCGATGTAGCCGGGCGAAACGGTGTTGACGGTGATGCCGAACTTGGCGTTTTCCTGCGCCAGCGAAATGGTGAAGCCGTGCATGCCCGCCTTCGCCGCGGCGTAATTGGCCTGACCGTACTGGCCTTTCTGGCCGTTGATCGAACTGATCTGCACGATGCGGCCCCACTTGCGCGCGCGCATGCCGTCGATCACGGGCCGCGTCACGTTGAAGCACGCATTCAAGTTGGTGTTCACCACGTCCATCCACTGCTGATAGCTCATCTTGTGGAACGTGGTGTCGCGGGTAATGCCGGCGTTGTTGATCAGGATGTCGATCGGCCCGAGCTGTTTTTCGATTTCCGCGACCATGGTCTTGCAGGACTCCGGATCGGACACGTCGCCCTTTACCAGCGTCGCGTCCACACCGGTGGTCTTCATCTTTTCTTGCCAGGCGTGCGCCTTGCTTTCATCGCGATAGTTGGTCGCGACCTTGTGGCCCATGCCGGCCAGACGTTTGACGATGGCCGTGCCGATGCCGCCGGTGCCGCCGGTTACCAATGCCACGCGCTGCGCCATGATCGCTCTCCTCTCGATGGTCGGCCGATCATGCAATGCTCAAGCGGGGAAAGTCTCGCCGCGGCGCGTCATTTTTGCGATCGTCCCTGATCGCGAGTCAAAAAGCGGTCATCCATGACCGCACTTTCAATGAACAGCCCGCATCTGCACAACCTTCGCACGCGGCAGGGTCAGCGGGTCGAACGCCGCAAGCGCGTTGTGCAGCAAGGTGCGGGGAGTTCGTGCACGCAATGCCGTGGGCGGAATGCCGAGCATCGCCAACGCCGCGCGCATTGGCGGCAGCGGATCGTGTGGATCAACGGCGGCCGCGCCTTCCGATTTCGAAAGTTTGCGACCGTGTGCATCCGTCGCAACCGGCAGATGCAGATAGGCCGGCTCGCCTAACCCAAGCAAGCGCATCAGATGAATCTGTCGCGGTGTGGAATCGAGCAGGTCCGCGCCGCGCACGACTTCGGTAATGCCCTGCGCGACATCGTCCACCGCGCATGCCAGTTGATACGCGAACGGGCCATCCGCGCGCTTCACCACGAAGTCGCCACCGGCGGAAAGCGGCCAGCGTTGCAAACCCTGCAAACCGTCTTTGAACGCGATCACGGTGTCGCCCACGCGCACCCGCCAAGCGGGTTCGCGTAACGGATCGGGTGACGACACGCACGCGCCGCGGTGCATGCCGCCCTGCGCGCCCAGGTCGCTGCGCGAGCACCAGCACGGAAACACCTGGCCGTTTTCGCGCAATCGCTCCAACGCCGCCGAATACGCCTCAAAGCGCGTGCTCTGATACAGCGGCGGTTCGTCCGGTTCCAGCGTGCAAGCGTGCAGCGCGCGGAGGATCGAATCGGCAGAACCCGGCACCTCGCGTGGCGGATCGATGTCCTCGATCCGCACCAGCCACGTTCCATTGGTCGCGCGCGCGCACAGCCAACTGCCGAGCGCAGCCAGCAGGGAGCCGAAATGCAGATCGCCGGTGGGCGAGGGCGCGAAGCGGCCGCGATAGGCATGGGCGTTTGCCATCGCGGGATCATCCGTCTACATCGACCGGAGTGGAAGACGTCGCGCATCGGCCGACCGCCGCGCTCTGGCATAATTACCGCTTTGCTTTAGCACGCTTGCGATGTCCGCTCCCACCGAATCCCATGTCCGCGAGTTGCTGGCGGACATCATCGATCCACATACAGGTATCGATCTCGCCGCCGGCGGCGCCGTGCGCGCGGTCGGTGTGGATGGCGACCGCGTCGCCGTGGAGATCGCACTGGGTTATCCCGCGAAGTCGTATCACGATCAGCTCGCCGCGGAAATCAAACAACACCTCGAAAGCGACAACGACATCGCGCAAGCCACGGTTTCGGTCATCACGCGCATCGTCGCGCACAAGGTGCAGGACAAGCTCACGCCGCTGCCGGGCGTGAAGAACATCATCGCGGTCGCATCGGGCAAGGGCGGGGTGGGCAAATCCACGGTCGCGGCGAACCTCGCGCTGGCGTTGCACGCCGAAGGCGCCAACGTCGGCGTGCTGGATGCGGACATCTATGGTCCCAGCCAGCCGCGCATGCTCGGCATCGAAGGCCGCCCGGACTCGCCGGATGGCCGCAGCATCGAACCGATGTTCAATCACGGCGTACAGGTGATGTCGATCGGTTTCCTGGTCGGCGAGGACACGCCGATGATCTGGCGGGGACCGATGGCGACTCAGGCGCTGACGCAGTTGTTGAACGACACGCGCTGGCGCGATCTCGAGTATCTGGTGATCGATCTGCCGCCCGGCACCGGCGACATCCAGTTGACGCTGGCGCAGCGCGTGCCGGTGGCGGGCGCGGTGATCGTCACCACGCCGCAGGACATCGCGCTGCTGGATGCCAAGCGCGGCTTGCAGATGTTCGAGAAGGTTTCCGTGCCGGTGCTCGGCATCATCGAGAACATGGCCACGCACATCTGTTCAAAATGCGGACACGAGGAACACGTGTTCGGCGCAGGCGGCGGCGAAAGGATGGCGCAGCAGTATCACGTGCCGCTGCTGGGCTCTTTGCCATTGGACATCCGCATCCGCGAACAGGCCGATGGCGGAAACCCGACCGTCGCCGCGATTCCCGGTTCCGATATTGCTGCGCGCTATCGCGAGATCGCGCGCAAGGCCGCCGCGCAGTTGTCGCTGCAGTCGAAGAACAAGGCGATCGGAATGCCGAAGATCGTGATTGAGAATACGTGAGTGGTGAGTAGTGAGTGGTGAGTGGAAAGGGGGCTTGACCGGTTGACAGATGAGCTACCCGCTCTACGCTCTCACAACTCACAACTCACAACTCATAACTCATAACTCAAGCCAAGCCGAAGCTGCAATCAAGCATGAGCATCAAGTCAGACAACTGGATCCGCCGCATGGCCGCCACCGGCATGATCGAGCCCTTCGAGCCGCGGCAGGTGAAGCAGAACGGCGGCGGACGCATCGTCTCGTTCGGCACGTCGTCCTACGGCTACGACGTGCGCTGCGCGGACGAGTTCAAGATCTTCACCAACATCAATTCCACCATCGTCGATCCCAAAAACTTCGACGACCGCAGCTTCGTGGATTTCAAGGGCGAGTGCTGCGTGATTCCGCCCAATTCGTTTGCGCTGGCGCGTACGGTGGAATACTTCCGCATCCCGCGCAACGTGCTGACGATCTGTCTGGGCAAGAGCACCTATGCGCGCTGCGGCATCATCGTCAACGTCACGCCGCTGGAGCCGGAATGGGAAGGCCACGTGACGCTGGAGTTTTCCAACACCACGCCGCTGCCGGCGAAGATCTACGCCAACGAAGGCGTGGCGCAGATGTTGTTTCTGGAATCCGACGAGGTCTGCGAAACCAGCTACCGCGACCGCGGCGGCAAGTACCAGGGGCAGAAAGGCGTGACTTTGCCGAAGACGTGATGCGGGCCGCTGCGCTTGGCGTTATGCTTCGGCGATTGGACGGAGAACCATGATGACCATTCGCACATTCACCACGCGCTGCCTGGGCGCGATCCTGTTCGCGCTGACGCTGGTGCTGGCAGGCTGTTACGGCCGCGTGCGCAGCGGCGGCGAAACGGTCACCAATGTGCCGCAGCAGTACGACATGACGCTGGAAGCCGCCAAGGATGGTCAATTCATCCTCGACGGTGCCACGCTTACTTTCGACGATCTCGGCGGGCATTTCCGTTACCTGGCCGACCAGAAACAGTTGCCGAAAACCGTGTTGCTGAAGGACGGCCCGGATTCGAACGTCAAGAACATCCACCTGGAATATTTCGCCGGTTTGCAGTTGAGCTTCCATTTCACCGGCTATGTCGAGCACAAGGGCAAGCTGCAACTGCTGAGCGCGGTCGAGGACAAGAACGCGCCCGCCAGCGCGAGCAGTTCTCAATAGCGCTTCACGATTCCGCGCCGGCGTTTGCGCGCAGATCGATCTGCGTGGTGAGCGTCGTGCGTACGATGATGCGCAACGCACGGATGATCTGATCCAGCGGCATGCCGGGCGCATCGTGCCGCGCGGCCTGCTCCGTCAGATACGGTACGTGCACGAAACCCGCGCGGAAGCTGTTGCGGCGCGCGGCGTGCATCAATCCGTAAAACACCGCATTGCAGACGTAGGTGCCGGCCGTCTGCGACACGTGCGCATCGATGCCATCGCTTCGTAATGCGGCCAGCGCGGCCTTGATCGGCAGCGTGGAGAAATACGCCGCCGGACCGCGGCCCACCACGGGTACATCGACCGGCTGCGCGCCGGCATTGTCCGGAATGCGTGCGTCGATCACGTTGATGGCGACGCGCTCCAGCGAAATGCCTTTGCGGCCGCCGGCCAGTCCGACGGCGACCGCCACGCGCGGTTTCGTTTCGCGCAAGGCCCGGCGCAACGAACGTAACGATCCGTCGAATTCCGTCGGCAGTTCGGCCGCGACGACGCGATGGCCTTCGATCGCTTCACCGTCGAGTGCACAGACTGCCTGCCAAGAAGGATTGATCGACTCGCCCGCGAACGGCGCGAAACCGGTAAGCAGGATGGCGGAGCGCGGGCCTTGCGTCATGGTCAGAAGCGAAACACCAGCAGGTACATCAGCGCCAGATTCACGACTAGCAATATCGCACCGGTTTTCCATTGCGCGCGGATCACGTCATTCTGATTCGGTAATTCCAGCAACGCCACCGGCACGATATTGAAGTTCGCCGCCATCGGCGTGAACAGCGTGCCACAGTAGCCGGTCAGCATGCCCAGTGCGCCGAGGATCGCCGGATGCGCGCCGTGCATCTGGATCAGCAGTGGCAGGCCGATGCCCGCGGTCAGCACCGGAAACGCGGCGAACGCGTTACCCATGATCACCGTGAACAGCACCATGCCGAGCCCAAAGGCGACGACGCATGCGAGCGCGCTTTGCACGGGAATCACCATGCGCACCAGGTCAGCGATCGCGGCTCCCACGCCGGTGGCGGCGAACGCGCCGCCCAGCGCGGCGAGCGTCAGCGGCAGCAGAGCGGCCCAGCCGAGCGTGTCCAGCAATCTCCGCCCTTCGGCCAATCCGGTGGAAGGTTTCGCGCGCGTCACGATCAACGCGGCAATCAATGCGATCACGCACGCCAGCGCCAAGCCGGTCAGCGTCATTTGTTTCTGCGCGAACAGCGGCAGGGAGCCGAAGTTCGCGCGATTGCCGAACAGCGCGACCAGCAATGTCACCAGCGGGATCAGTAACGCGGGAATCAGCAGTTTGTGGCGCAGACGCAGCGCATCCGCCTCGCGCTCTTCCACGCTACGTTCGATGATGTGCCCGCGCTTCATGCGCGGCGCCAGTACGGCCAGCGCCAGCACGCCGACGCCCGCGAGTTGCGCGGGCAATTGGTGCTGCGCTTTCGTTGCGGTCAGTACGTAATCGCCACCCGCGAAGAGCGCCGCCAGCACCGTCCAGAACGCGGCGTGCCACCAGCGATGCTCGCGCAGGTTCAGCGACGCGGCGCCCGCGAGGAACAGCGCCAGCAGCCAATAAGCGTGCTCAATGCGCAGCATCGCGTTCGGCCGCCGGGGTGGAAGTCGACGTCAATTTGTCCTGCGCGATCCGCCGCGCGAACAGCACGATCCGCGCACCATGGATCAGAAACGCCGCGATCGCGGTCGGCAGCGCCCACAGCGCGATCTGCAGCGGCTGCAATTCGATGCCGTGTTGCGCATAGAAGCCCTGGATCAGCAGCACCGCGCCCAGCGCGATGAATACATCCTCGCCGAAGAACAGCCCCACGTTGTCCGTGGCCGCGCAGAAAGCGCGCACGTCGTCACGTTCGTTCTGGTCCAGCGGAGCGCCGCGCTTCTCGGCTGCGGCTTCGGCCATTGGGGCCAGCAACGGGCGCACCGTTTGTGCTTGTCCGGCCACGTTGGTCAGACCGAGCATCGAAAGGATCTGGCGCGTGCCGAGATAGGCGATCAGCAGACGCGGCAAGGTCAGGCTGCGCAGCGATGCGATCCAGTTGCGTGCGTGTTCGCGCAAACCCGCACGCTCCAGCACGCCGATCGCGGGCAAGGTTAGCGCGAATAGCAGCAGTGCGCGTTCGGATACGAAACTGTTGCCGAGCAGGCCCAAGATTTCGCCGATGCTCCTGCCCGCGCAAAGGCCGGACACCACACCGGCGAGCACCACCACCGGCACCGGATTGAAACGCAGCGCGAAGCCTGCGACGACCACGGCTACGCCGAGCAGCGGCAGCCAGTGCATCAGCACCACTCCGGCGCGGAGACGCGCAATTCTTGGTATTCGAGCGCTTCGCGCAAGCGGCGCGCGCATTCGCCAGCGTTGCCTCGGTCGCCGTGCACGCACAGCGTGTCGGCTTCGATACGCACGCGCGAGCCGTCGTCCGCGATCGCCTCGTTGCGCGTGGCGATCGACACCGCCTGCGCGACCACATCGTCGATGTTCTCGATCACCGCATTCGCCTGCGACCGCGGTGTCAGGGAGCCATCCACTCGATAACGCCGGTCGCAGAAGGCTTCTCGTGCGACCCGCAAGCCGATGGTTCGAGCGGCATCGATCGAAGCGCTGCCTGCCAGTCCTACAAGGATCAGCGACGGATCGAAGTCGCGCACCGCGCGCGCGATCGCATCGGCCAGCGCGCGGTCACGCGCGGCCATGTTGTATAACGCACCGTGCGGCTTGACGTGGTGCAATTTCGTTCCCGCGGCTCGAGCGACAGCGGCCAGCGCGCCGATCTGGTACAGCGTCTGCGCGTACACCTCGTCCGGAGCTAGCTCCATTTCGCGCCGGCCGAAATTCTGCGGGTCGCGTAGCGAAGGATGCGCACCGATCGCCACGCCGTCGGCAAAGCACAAGGCCACCGTGCGCCGCATCGTCGCTGCACCGCCCGCGTGAAATCCGCAGGCGATATTGGCCGAGGAGATGTGCGGCATCACCGCCGCATCGTCGTAGCCTTCGCCGAGATCGGCATTGAGATCGATCGTCTTCACGCGTCGTGCTTCAATCGGGTGGCGATCAATGTTTCCATTTCGCGCAATTGGCGCTCGCGTTCGCGCAACGCTCGCCGCGCTTGTTCCAGCGTGCACGGCGCGAAGCGTAGCGCATCGCCGGGCCGGCGTTGTGCGAGTCGCGGCAGATCGACGGCCGCGATCTGGCCGATGCGCGGATAGCCGCCGCTGACCGGGTGTTCCACACCGAGCGCGATCGGCTCGCCGGAGGGCGGAAGCTGCAACGTGCCGGCGACGCAGGCTTCGCTGATTAATTCGAGGGATTTCGCAAGGTGCAGTTGCGTTCCGCGCAAGCGAACGCCGACGCGATTGGAATCGTTGCCGACCTGGAACGATTGCGAGAACAACGCTTGGCGCGACTCGGCATCGAGCAGGTGCGCGTGCGTGGAAGGCAGCAGACGCAGCGGCGATTCGGCATCGAACCACGGCCGCGGATCGATGCGCCAGTGTGCTTTCGTTTCCCGTTTCGCGTTTTCCGTCTGCCGAACCAGCAATACATCGCCCGTGCGCAACGGCCGGCCCAGCGGCCCGACTGCGGCGTTGACGTCCAAGCTGCGGCTGCTCAACACCGGTTCGAAATCGAATCCTCCGTACACCGCGAGATATGTGCGGCTGCCGCTGCGCATCGCGCCGAATGTCAAGGTTTGTCCGAAACGAACGAAGAGCGGCGACCACATCGGCTGCTCGGCCCCGTCGATCTGCACCGGCAATGGCGCGCCGGCAACTGCGATGCGCGCATCGCAGTGAAAACGCAATGTCGGGCCGAGCAAGGTGATTTCCAGCGCGCAGGCATCGCATTCGTTGCCCACCAATGCGTTGGCGAGTCGAAATGCCGGCGCATCGAACGCACCGGCGCGGCCAATGCCGAGATGTGCGAAACCGACGCGGCCGGGATCCTGCGGCGTGGCAAGCAATCCCGGCTTTATCACCTCAATGGTCATGTTTTCGCGCGTGCTGCGAATTCGCGCTCGTCGATTACACGAAAATGCACGCGATCGCTCGGCGCGAGCAAGCAAGGCGGCGCGCGATTCGCATCGAACAGGGTCGAAGGCGTGCGCCCGATGATCTGCCACCCGCCGGGCAGTTCGCGCGGATAGATGCCGGTCTGCGCGCCTCCGATCGCCACCGAACCGGCCGGCACGCGTGTGCGTGGCGTTGCACGACGCGGTACGTGCAAGATCGGATCGAGGCCGAGCAAATACGCAAAACCCGGCGCGAAGCCGAGCATCGCGACACTGTAGTCCGCCGCCGCGTGGCGCGCGATGAAGTCGCGCGCATCGAGCTGCGCATGGCGTGCCGCCTCATCCAAGTCGGGGCCGAATTCGCCGCCGTAGCAAACCGGAATCTCGATCGTGCGCGATCCGGTTTCCGTTACCTCATCCTCTTCCGATCCGCGCAGAACCGACTCGATCGCATCCAGCAGCCGTGCGTGCGGCGCTTCGTCCGGATCGCGCAGGTCGATCCACGCCAGCGGATGGAAACGGATCAGCAGGCTGGCGTAGGCCGGCGCGATGTCATATACGTCCGGCAGAGCCGCCGCTTGCAGCCCCGCGGCCGCCGCGTGCACACGGGCGTTGGTCGCAGGATCGATCGAATCGCCGAAACGCAGCAGCAGCGCGTCCTCGGACAATGGTTCGGCGATGAATTCGCTCACGGCGCGGCACGCAACCGATCGAGCAATGAATCCCGGGCTGGGGTTTCGTAGCGATCCGCCGCCCCCGTACCCCACACCGGCCCCGGCCAAGCCGCGTCATCCTGGCGGCGCGCAACCACGTGCACGTGCAACTGGCGCACGATATTGCCCAGCGCGCCGATGTTGAACTTGTCGCAGGTCGCGAACGATCGCAACAAAGTCATCGCGCGGCCGACCTCGCGCAACAATCGCATTTGATCGTCAAATGACAGATCGTCCAGTTCGATCAAGTCCGCGTGCCGGGGCACCAGGATCAACCACGGGAACCGCGCATCGTCCATCAGCAGCACACGTGACAGTGCCCAGTCGGCGATGAAGATCGTGTCCGCCGCGAGACGCGGATCGAGCACGAAGCTGCGGTCGGCCGGATCGCTCACTTGCCGCCGGCGAGATGCTGGTTGAAAAAATCGAGCGTGCGCTGCCATGCCAGCTTCGCGGCCGTTTCGTCGTAATGCGTCGAATCGACGTCGCGGTTGAACGCATGCCCTGTGCCTTCGTACACGTACACGGGCGCCTCCGGATACGCATTGCGGTGCTTTTCTACCGCTTCAGGCGGAATGGATTTGTCGGTCGAGCCGAAATGGAACATCACCGGCGCTTTCAGCGGCTCTCCGAGGTACGGCACGTTGCGAGCGCCGTAATAACTCACGGCCGGCAGACCCAGTACCTGTGCTGCGCGCAGCGCGACCGTTCCGCCCCAGCAATAACCGACCACGCCGATTTTTCCGGAGGACCTGATTGAATCCGCCGCGCTGGCTACCGCTTCCATCGCGCGATCCAGGCCGATGTCGCCGATCAATTCGCGGCCCTTGCTCATGCCGGCATCGTCGTAGGGCAATTCCACGTCCTGCTCGACGAAGTCGAAGAATGCAGGCGCAATCGCCGTGTAACCCGCAGCGGCGAAGCGGTCCGTCACGCTGCGCACGTGCGCGTTGACTCCGAAGATTTCCTGCACCACGACGATGCCGCCCTTCGGCTCACCGTCCGGTCTGGCGAGGTACGCGCCGATGCAATGCATGCCGGCGGTGTTGAGATTGATGCGCTCGCCCATGACACGACTCCTTTTCGATTGATCGTGTCAGCGTACTACGGGACGTCGTTGCGCCGCGTCACAGCGCTGTGGTCGTGTATCTTTTCGCGAGCTGCCGGAAGCGCGGATTTGCACGCAACGGCAGGTACATCGGATTGACCGCCAGGTCGCTGCAGCCCACCGGTTGCGCGGGGCAATGATCCTCCAGCAACTGCATGGCGGACGCGTTTTCGCCCAGCGTGAGATAGAGCTGCAGCAGATTGCCTGCGACTTGCGGATTGGAACGATGTACGGCGAGTTGCTGCAAGGCGGTGAGAGCGTGCGGCCGCAACGCGGGATTGACGAGCGCGCCATAGGCGAGGCGCGCCGCGTCCACTTGCTGCTGATCCACTGGCGTCGAAGGCTGCACCAGGTCGAACGCCGCGACGACCTCGTCTTCCCGATGCAACTGCTGATAGGCATATGCCAGGCCGAACGCGCCGTCCACATCTTTGGGATCGAGCTTGAGCAGCATTTTCTCAGCCGTCATCATCAGGTTCGAGTCGCCGAGGTCTTGCGCGGCCACTGCGAGATTGTTCCAGGCGATTTCGTTGGCCGGATCGAGCAGCGTGGCTTCGCGATATTCCGCCAACTGCTCCTTCAGCGGCAGCACGATGCCGTAGTCGATGTGCGCGGGGACGTTGCTGGGATCCAGCTCGAGCGCCTTGCGGTAGGCCGCGCGGGCCTGATCCGTTTGCTTCGGATCGGCGCTGCCAAACGCATTGCCCAGCGCGACCCAGCCTTCGGCATTGCGCGGATCGAGTTCGAGTGCTTTCTGCGCTTCCGCACGCACCGTCGGCAATGTCGTCGCGAGCGGAAGATTGGAGTGTTCGGTTAGTACCAGCAACGTGCGCGAGAGCAGGGCGTGCGCTTCGGCGTATCCCGGATCGAGCGCTATCGCCTGATGGAAAAAATCCGCCGCTTCGGCCAGATTCGCGGCGTTTTCCTTCTTCGCCAATCCGCGACCCTTGAGCACCAGTTCGTGCGCCTGCGAATTCGCGGTTCGTCCCGCGGGCAGATCGGATCGCGCGAACTTGACCTCGAGCGCGCGGGCGATGGCTTCCGAAACCTCGTCCTGCACCTTGAAGATGTCCTTGAACGAGCCGTCGTAGTGATCGGACCACAGCTCGTAACCGGTGACCGTGTTGACCAGTTCCGCCGTGATCCGCACCTCGTCGCCGTTGCGGAGGATGCTGCCGTGCACGACATTGGCGACGTTCAACCGCTTGCCGACGTCGGTCGCCGACAACGCGGCGTCGCGCAACGTGGATGCCGTATCCCATGCGATCACGCGCAGCGCGGGATTTTCACCCAGAGCGCCGGTGAGTTCCTCGGTGATGCCGTCGCTGAAATACTGCTGCTCCGGATCGCTGGCGAGATTCCGGAATGGCAGCACCACCAGCGAATCCTTGGGCGGGTCGAATTCCGCGCCAATGCCGGAGTTTTGCCGGTGCACGAAATAGCCGGAGGCCAGCAGTACCACGGCAATCGCCAACACACCGATAATGGCGAAATCCAGC
Organism: Rhodanobacteraceae bacterium; assembly: GCA_035253005.1. GTDB lineage: Bacteria > Pseudomonadota > Gammaproteobacteria > Xanthomonadales > Rhodanobacteraceae > 66-474. Next base: position 13,400 of record DATFCO010000324.1, on the reverse strand, counting down.
TTGCGCGCCGTCGAGCGCGCGCAGGATTCGCCCGGCGCGATTTCGCTTTCGCGTTTGATGCCTTGCGGCGTGAATTCGTAAAACCACGCGAATGCGAGCCAAACGGGAAATCCCATTGAGGCCGCGATCAGAAACCAGCGCGTAGTCCACTCGGGCAGCCCGAGCGCAGGTGTGAGTTGCGAGATGCCCTGCGCTAGCGCCCAGGTCGCGCCGACATACAGCACCGCCGCGCGCAGCACATTGCGGCGCTTCAGTTCCGAGAGGAGGGAGCGACGATCCGTCACCACATCCGGACTCCCGATCGCGGGCGCAGCCCGCGCGGCGATGATAACGGCAATGTCGGGAGGGCGGTTAGAATGCACGATTGCCGCGCCGCAAACCTCCCGCCGCATGTCCTCGCCCGCTCCCAAGATCGGTTTCGTCAGCCTCGGCTGTCCCAAGGCATTGGTGGACTCCGAGCGCATCCTGACGCAACTGAAAGTCGAGGGTTACGAGATCGTGCCGCGCTACGACGCGGCGGATGCCGTGGTAGTGAACACCTGCGGCTTCATCGACGCGGCCGTGCAGGAATCGCTAGACGCGATCGGCGAAGCGCTGCACGAGAACGGCAAGGTGATCGTCACCGGCTGCCTGGGCAAGCGCGCGGAACTGATACGCGACGCATATCCGGAAGTGCTGGCGATCAGCGGTCCGCAGGATTATTCAAGCGTGATGTCGGCGGTGCACGAAGCGTTGCCGCCCGCGCACGATCCGTTCGTGAATCTCGTGCCCGATGTCGGCATCAAACTTACACCGAAGCATTACGCCTATCTGAAAATCTCGGAAGGCTGCAACCACCGCTGCACGTTCTGCATCATTCCGTCCATGCGCGGCGATCTGGTGTCGCGGCCGATCGACGAGGTGCTGATCGAAGCGGAAAAGCTGGTGAAAGGCGGCGTCAGGGAATTGTTGGTGATTTCTCAGGACACCAGTGCTTACGGCGTGGATTTGAAATACGCACAACGCGAATGGCGAGGAATTTCATATCGTACGCGCATAACCGATCTGTGCCGCGGGCTGTCCGAACTCGGCGCGTGGGTGCGGCTGCACTACGTCTATCCGTATCCGCATGTGGATGAAGTGATTCCGCTGATGGCCGAAGGAAAGATCCTTCCCTATCTCGACATTCCGTTCCAGCACGCTTCGCCGCGAATCCTGAAACTGATGAAACGCCCGGCGCATTCGGAAAGGACGCTGGAGCGTATCCGCGCCTGGCGCAGGATTTGTCCCGACATCACGATCCGCAGCACCTTCATCGTCGGCTTTCCGGGTGAAACGGATGCCGAGTTCGACGAGCTGCTGGATTTCCTGCGGGAGGCGCAGCTCGATCGCGTCGGCGCGTTTGCTTATTCGCCGGTGGACGGCGCGCGCGCCAATGATTTGCCCGATCCGGTGCCCGAAGAATTGAAGGAAGACCGGCTGGAACGTTTCATGGAGGTGCAGGCGGAGATTTCCGCTGCGAAGGTGTGGAAAAAGATCGGCTGCACGATGCAGGTGCTGGTGGACGAAGTGCATGCCGATGGCGCGATCGCGCGTTCATCGGCCGACGCGCCGGAAATCGACGGTGTGGTGCGAATCACGGGGGGACAGGCATTGAAGCCGGGGCAATTCGCACAGGTTCGCATCATCGCGGCGGACGCGCACGATCTGGAAGCCGAACCGGGTTGAGTCGCCCGAGCGCGAACCCTAGATCAATCTCCATCATCGGCCAGCCGCAGCGCGTTGCCTTTGTGCATCGCAATGTGGTCGGTCTTGTCGCTCTTGATCTCGTATTGCGGTGCGTCCGGGCTCGCGTGGTGGGTGTAGCCCTTGTAATCCACGTCGCGCGTGTGCACGCGGACGATATGGCCGCTGACCCAGCCGGCTTCCGAGTTCCAGATGACGTGGTCGCCGACTTTGAACAAGTGTGCCATGGCGTGCTCCAGGATCGATCCTTCGATCATCCCTCATAGCTTACCGCCGTCACCACGAACCTGGCCTCGCCGCCGGGCAAATCCGCCTGGAATTCCTCGTCGACGCGTTTCTTCAACGCCGCGCGCGCCAGTGGCGAGTCGATGCTGATCCAGCCTCGCTTTGCATCGGTTTCGTCGGGACCGACAATGCGGTAGCGCCCGGCCTCGCCGCTGCGCACGTCTTCGATTTCGAACGTCGCGCCGAAGAAAACCGCCTGTGCGTCGGCGGGTACGCCTTCGGCCACTTTCAGCGACGGAATGCGCCTGGACAGATAGCGCACGCGCCGATCGATTTCGCCGAGCTGCTTCTTGCGATAGGTGTACTCGGCATTTTCGGAACGGTCGCCTTCGGCGGCGGCGGCGGCGAGTGCGCGCACCACTTCGGGGCGAATGCGGTGCCATAACTCGTCCAGTTCCGCTTTCAGTTTCTCGAAACCCGCGCGCGTGATGATCGCGGTGGAACGCGGTGGGGGCGGACGCCAGCGGGACATCGGTCGATTTTCAGCGTCTGTCGCTCGAAACCCGGTGCGGAATCCGCCGGCCGATCTGGCGATTGTCCATGACTGCTCCCGGAGCGCGAACCAATCGGCATTGTACGCGACCGGTACTTGAGTCGATTGCGCTCGCGGGTTAGGGTGCACTTGCATTCTGTTCTGCTGGTGCCGTTGCGATGTTGCGTCCGAAATTTTTTCCGCATGTGCGGTTGGGGTTCTCGTTGATTGCGTTGATGCTGCTGGCGGGCTGTTCCAGCACGCCCACGCGCAACACTTCGGCCAGTTCCGCGCTGGATGCGCTGTACGCCAAGCTCGATCAGGCGAGCCGCGATTACGATCAGGCGCTGACGCTGGCGCGGCAGAACGACAACGCGCAGGCCGAGCACGCGATCAGCGTGGCGCTGGATACGATGCGCAACACCGCCGCGCAATGCGTAAATCTGGCGGGATGCGACGTGCAGCGTTTCATCAGCAGCTACGACCGCGCGCTGCGCCTGAAGGATGGCAGTTTCCTAGGCGGTGACGAAGGAGATCAGATTTCCGATCAACCGGACACGGCGACTTCCGGTGAAAGCGCGTCGCCGGTACTGAACGCGATGCCGCAGACGCAGCGCAGCGTCAGCCTGCTGCGCGGGCGGCAGTTGTCCGATCTGATCGCGATGAACGGGCCGGTGAAAGCCGCATTGCAGACCTGGCTCACCAGCATGCGGCCCAATCTGATGCAGGCCTACGTCGATTACCAGTACCTGCGCTTCGAGATGTGGCCGGAATACCAGAAGGCCGATCTGCCCGAAGCGATCCTGTTCGGCATCCTCGCCAAAGAATCCGGCGGCAAGGTACACGCGGTGTCGCGCTCGGGCGCGGCGGGTCCCTTGCAATTCATGCCGGCCACCGGCGCGCGCTTCGGCCTCACCACCGTGGACGGATTCGACCAGCGTTTCGATCCCACCCTTTCCGCTCGTGCAAACGCCGAATACTTGAACGAGCAACTGGCTCAGTTCAACGACAACCTGGAAATGGTGCTCGCCGCGTACAACGGTGGCGAAGGGCGCGTCGGACGGCTGGCGACCACGCAGGGCAACGCCAGCTTCTGGGATCCGCAGATCTATTTCTCGCTATCGCCGGAAACGCGCGATTACGTGCCGATGGTACTGGCCGCAGCGTGGCTGTTCATGCACCCGGAGCGTTACAACCTGCATTTCCCGCAGGTGGACGGTGCGCCGGGGCACATCATCCTGCAGCGTCCCGCTTCGCTGACCGAACTCGCCGTGTGTCTGGGACAGGCCGGAGGACAACGTTACGGCTGGTTCCGCACGCTGCGCAATCTCAATCCGCAGCTCGATCCGCAGGTGCAGGAACCGATGGGCGCGCGCATCGAAGTGCCGAAAACGCTGCAGGACGATTACGCGAAATCCTGCGTCAGCGGGCCGTGGGTGGCGCTCGCCGACGATCTGCACTCCGCGGTGCTGCCCACTCCTCCGCCGCAGATCGCGCAGGCGGCCGATCCGCCGCCGCCGCATCCGCGCCACTACACCGTGCGCCGCGGCGACACGCTCTCGTCGATCGCGCGCAAATACAGTTGCGACGACGTGCGCACACTAGCCAAGGCCAACCATCTGCACGCCCCGGGCTATGCGTTGAAGCCGGGACAGGAGTTGACCCTCAGGGGATGCGGAAGAGATTGAAGCAGGATTACGGGGCTCGCGTCAGAAATGGTGCGGAGCCTGCTGTTCTTATGAAGTGCGGCCGTGGATGGCCGCTTTTGAACTGCACTGTGCGACGGAATTAGAAGTTGCCGAAGAGAATCGTCGAGAAGCGATCATGGACGATCGCACGGAATGACCGAGCAGCGATCATGAACGATCGCAACGATTACGCCGCCGCTTCGCCGCCCGATTTCATCCAGGTCGAACTGCGGTCGGCGCGCGCGGCCGCGTTTTCTTTGACCTGCCGCATCACGCGCAGGACGTCCCGATGCAGTTCGGCGAATTCCGGGAGGCTGCTCTCGCGGGTTTCGTGGTAGGCGACAGCGATCCACAGTGCGATGCCGCGCAATCGCACCTGGGCATTTTCGGAACGTGCGCGGTCGTGACCCAGATCCATGCCCGTGCCCCAGCCACCAGGCTTCAGGTCGGGCGGCGAGCCGTGGAGATGCGGTATTTCCAGTTTCGCGGCGGCCGAACATTCCTTGCCGATCAATTCCGCCAGCAGCGCACTGGTGGTCGGGGGCAGGGCGAGCGCGCGTTGTTCGATGTCGCGGAACTGCCGACGCATCCGTGCGGCCCGGCTTAAGCTCAGCATCCTCATTAGAAGGCGCATGATCTTCCCCGCATAACTATTTGATGCGCAGCAGAGGCAGAAGTTTTATCCATGTGGGCGCATCCGGCTGAAACAGGAGTCACATTTTGCGCCCGGCGGCGGCAAAGGACAAATGCCGGTTCAGCAAGAGGGTTTGGCGGACCGCTGAAAAGCGTAGCGAGCGAAGGCAGATTGCGCGACGCCGGAGCGCAGGAACCGGAGCGTACATGTCAGTACGTGAGGATTCCGAGCACCGCCGGCGTGCAAGCTGCCGAGCGCAGTAGCTTTTCAGAGGTCCGTGAAGTGGCCCAGGCGCTGACCGACCCTAACCGGCATCTCCGGCAGCAACCCGGGCCGCAGCAGGCAAGAAGGCGGCAACAGCAGGATCACGGTCGACCCCATCTCGAAGCGGCCCATCTCGGCGAAACGCGCGAGCCGCACGGAGCGTCCCCGCCAGTCGCTGCGAACCACATGCGCGGCGTACGGCGGCACTTCCTGCCCGCTCCAGACGGTGCGGATGCCGGAAACCAGCATCGCGCCGACCAGCGCCACCACGAATGGACCGCGAGCGCCATCGAAATGGCAGATCAGCCGCTCGTTGCGCGCGAACAGATCGGGAATTCGGGCGACCGGATTGGGGGCGACACTGAACAGTTTTCCGGGCACGTGCACGGTTTCGATCAGCTCGCCGTCCATCGGCATGTGCACGCGGTGGTAGTCGCGCGGCGAGAGATAGACCGTGACGAAGTGGCCGCTTCGATAGAGTGCCGCATCCTCTTCGTCCGTCAGCAATTCGGTCACGCTGAAGTCGCGACCCTTGGCTTGCAGAATGCGTCCCTCCTGGATGCGCCCGGCCTGGCTGATGCGGCCGTCCGCGGGGCAGAGCACCGCCGCCTCGCCGCCGCCGGCGTGGCGCGCGCCGGGCTTCAACGCGCGGGTGAAGAAGGCATTGAAGTTCGGATAGGCGGAGGGATCGTGCTGCGCGGCCTCGCTCATGTCGACGCGGTAGCGCTTCACCACGCGCGCGATCAGGAAGTTCTTCCAGGGGCGCCAGGTCCAGCGCGTCGCCGCGCGCACGATGCGGCTCAGCGTTTTTTGCGGCAGCAGGTATTGCAGCGCGAGGCTCGGCGACATGCGCGGAGTGTAGGCGATTCACGCTCGTCTATACTGCGGCGCTCCTGAAAGCCCCGTGCGTTCGTCCGCGAACGCGAAGATCGAACGCAGTAATCGACGGCTGCACTTTCAAAGTCCCGCATGACCAGCGAACTCGCAACGATCGTCGACTGCATCCGCTACGCGGCCAGCCGTTTCAACGCAGCCGGGCTGACTTTCGGCCACAGCCATGACAATGCGATCGACGAGGCGACGCACCTGGTGCTGTCGTCGCTGCATCTGCCGCCCGATCTGCCGCCGGCTTACGGCGGTGCGCGGTTGACCGCAGAGGAGAAAGCACGCGTGCTGGAGTTGATCGAGCGGCGCATCGACACGCGCGAGCCGGTGGCGTATCTCGTCGGCGAAGTCTGGTTCGCGGGGCTTCCGTTCAAGTCGGACAAACGCGCATTGGTGCCTCGCTCGCCGATCGCGGAGCTGATCGAAAATGATTTCTCCCCATGGCTGGACGATCGCGAAGTGGAACGCGCCCTCGACCTGTGCACCGGCTCGGGTTGCATCGGCATTGCAATGGCCGCGCACCAGCCGCACTGGCATGTGGATCTGGCCGACATCGACGAACAGGCATTGAGCCTCGCACGCGAGAACGTCGCGCTGCATCATTTGCGGGATCGCGTGCGTGCCGTGCGTTCGGATTTGTTCGCCGGCTTGCAAGGCGAACGCTACGATCTGATCGTTTCCAATCCGCCCTATGTCACTGCGCAAGAATTCGCCGCGCTTCCGGCCGAATATCGCCACGAACCGCGGTCAGGCTTGATCGCGGGCGAGGACGGTCTGGATTTCGCCTTGCGCATCCTGGGCGATGCGCCGGAGCATCTGAACGAGGACGGCTTGCTGATCGTGGAAGTGGGCGAAGCCGAGCATGCAATGAACGACTTGCTGCCGCAGGTGCCATTCGTGTGGATCGAATTCAAGGTTGGCGCGATGGGCGTGTTCGCGATCGGAAGGCGGGAGTTGGTGGAACACGCCGATTCTATTCGTGAGGCGGCGGCACGGCGCTGAGGCGAGCCATGGCATCGAACACTTTCGGCCAGTTGTTCGCGGTGACGACCTTCGGCGAGTCGCACGGGCCGGCGATCGGTTGCGTGATCGATGGGTGTCCGCCGGGTATCGCCATCGCGCCGCAGGATTTCGCTCACGATCTTTCGCGTCGCGCGACCGGCAAGTCGCGTTTCACCTCGCAGCGGCACGAAGCCGACGAAGTGGAAATTCTTTCCGGCGTGTACGACGGCGGGACCACCGGTACGCCGATCGCGCTGCTGATCCGCAACACCGACGCGCGTTCGAAGGACTACGACGAGTTGCTGGACACGTTTCGTCCAGGCCACGCCGATTACACCTATTGGCAGAAATACGGCATCCGCGATCCGCGCGGCGGCGGCCGCGCCTCCGCGCGCGAGACCACGATGCGCGTTGCCGCCGCGGTGATCGCGAAGAAATGGCTGCACGAAAAGTTCGGCGTGCGGGTGCGCGGGTATCTGGCCCAAATCGGCGAGATCGTGCCGGATTTGCCGAAAGGCACCGCGGTCGATTTCAACGCGGTCGAAAGCAACACGTTCTTCTGGCCCATCCCAGCGCAAGTGCCGCGGCTCGAAAAATACATCGATGCGGTGCGCAAGGACGGCGATTCGGTCGGCGCGCGCGTCAACGTAGTCGCCGGCAATGTGCCGCCGGGTTGGGGCGAGCCGGTGTACGGAAAGCTGGATGCGGAGCTCGCCTCCGCACTGATGTCGATCAATGCGGTCAAGGGCGTGGAGATCGGCGCCGGCTTCGCGAGCGTCTCTCAGCGCGGCAGCGAGCACCGCGACGAAATGCGTTTGGACGGCTTTACGTCCAATCATGCGGGCGGCATACTGGGTGGGATTTCCAGCGGGCAGGACGTGCTGGCTTCCATCGCGCTGAAACCGACGTCCAGCATCTTGAAGCCTGGCCGCAGCGTGAATCTCGCCGGTGAAGAAGTGGAAGTGCGCAGCAAGGGCCGGCATGATCCCTGCGTCGGCATCCGCGCCGTGCCGATCGCCGAAGCGATGGTCGCGCTAGTGCTGATGGATCAGGCGCTCCGTCACCACGCGCAATGCGGCGATGTGGGCGAGGTGAAGCCCAGGATCGGATAGGAGAACGCAATGACTGCACAGGCAGGAATTTCCTTTCACGACGTATTGAGCGATGCGATCGCTTATTGGGAGCCGCGCCGGCTGATCTACAACGCCGCGCTTGCGGCGGTAGTGGTCGCCTTTGCCGTGATCTTCTGGACGCAGATCCGGGTACATCTGGGCTTCGAGCCGATTCTGGTGCTGGTGGTCCTGGCGGTGCTCGCCAACATTTGTTATTGCGCGGCGTATGTGGCGGATGTGCCGATGCAGCTTTCCGCATTTCGCCAGCGGTGGCGGCATTGGCGCTGGGCACTGTGGCTGTTCGGTATGTCGTTCGGCGTCGCGCTGGCCTGGTACTGGACGGCCGATGAAATCCTGCCGGCCTTGCTGGCGTCAAAATGACAACTCGTCATTTTGACGGCGTCGACATCGCGGCGACTCTTTTCTGCCGCCATTCTTCCATTGGAAATTGATGAGCAAAAAATCCCGCTACAACGTCGCCGTCGTCGGCGCCACCGGCGCGGTCGGCGAAACCCTGTTGTCGGTTCTGGCCGAGCGCGAATTTCCGGTCGGCGAAATCGTTCCGTTGGCGAGCGAACGCTCGGCGGGCGGCAAGATCGATTTCGACGGTAAATCGCTGACGGTGCAAAACCTCGCCGAACACGATTTCGCCGGTATCGACATTGCCTTCTTTTCCGCGGGCGGCAAGGTGAGCCGCGAACACGCGCCGCGGGCGGCCGAAGCAGGCGCGGTGGTGATCGACAACACGTCCGAATTCCGCTACGTCGGCGATGTGCCGCTGGTGGTGAGCGAAGTCAATCCGCACGCGATCGCGCAGTACACCAAACGGAACATCATCGCCAACCCCAATTGCTCGACCATGCAGATGCTGGTGGCGCTGGCGCCGATCCACCGCGCTGCGCAGATCGAACGCATCAATGTGGCGACGTATCAGTCCGTCTCCGGTGCGGGCCGCTCGGGTCTGGATGAACTGGGCCGGCAGACGGCCGCATTGTTGAACTTCCAGCCCGCCGAGCCGAAAAAATTTCCCGCGCAGATCGCGTTCAACCTGATTCCGCACATCGGCGACTTCCAGGACAACGGCTACACCAAGGAAGAAATGAAAATGGTGTGGGAGACGCGCAAGATCCTGGAAGATGAATCGATCCAGGTGAATCCGACCTGCGTGCGCGTGCCGGTTTTCTATGGCCACTCGGAAGCGGTGCACGTGGAAACGCGCGCCAAGCTGAGCGCCAACGAAGCGGTCACATTGCTGGCGAATGCGCCGGGCGTGGTGCTGGTGGACGAACGCAAGGCCGGCGGCTATCCCACGCCCGCGGGACACGCATCGGGCAAGGACGAGGTCTTCGTCGGCCGGATCCGCGAGGACATCTCGCATCCGCGCGGGCTGGACATGTGGATCGTGTCGGACAACATCCGCAAGGGTGCCGCGCTGAACGCGGTGCAGATCGCGGAAATCCTGGTGCGGGATTATCTTTGACGGCCATCGCGGAACTGCGCAACGGAAGGCATTACAACAAGTCATGGAGGAACCATCCATGTTTCGACATATCGTTTTCGCGAGCGTTCTGATCGCCGGCTTGGGCCACGCCGCCCCGCCCGCGGCGGGCGGCTCGTCCGCGGCCTCCTCCGATTCCGTCGAACGGCAGTTGCGGGACACCCGCGCGCAGGTGCAAACGCAACGCACGCAAGCGGCGCAACTTAAGAGCCGCGTTTCCGAGTTGGAACGGCGCAGCGCGGCCCAGCAGGCTCAGCAGGCACAACGCGATCGCGAAATCGCCGAATTGCAACGCAAGCTCGATGCGCTCAGCAAGCAATCCGCGCCAGTGCCTTCGCCCCGATCAGGCGGGGGCCCTTGAATCCGGCTGGCGCGCCTGTCCGGGATAGCACAAACGGACACTTATGGACTACTCTTGACACCGAGGCTCGCGTGTCGCGCCGCGGCCATTCGGGGATAAGCAGATGAAGTCCAGATTCAAGCTTCCGCTGGCCATCGCCCTCGCGCTGGGCAGCGCGCCCGCGCTGGCACTGCAGCTCGGCGAGATCCGGGTGAAATCCGCATTGGACGAGCCGCTGGTCGCGGAGATCCCAATCCAGCTCGACAATCTGACCGAAGCCAAGGACCTGCGCGTCGGTCTGGCATCGCCCGCGGATTTCGCCAAGGCGGGGCTGTCGCGCAACGGCCTCGACCACCTGCGCTTCAACATCGTCAGCGACAGCACCGGTCACAAGCTGGTGCTGGTCACCAGCGATCAGCCGGTCGGCGATCCTTACCTGGATTTCCTGATCGAGGTGGACAGCAGCCGCGGCAAGCAATTGCGCGAGTACACGGTGCTGCTGGATCCGGTGATCACCGCGCCCCCTCCGGAGCAGGCAATGGCATCCGGAGCGATGGCGCCGCAACCTGCCGCGCCGGCACCCGCACCCGCGCCCGCACCGGCGGCGCAACCGGCCGCACCGCCGCCGCCTGCAGCCGCACCTCCTCCGGCGCCGAAATCTGCTCCGGTGCAGAGTGCGCCACCGCCGGCCAGCGCACCCGCCGCGGCGCGCGCGAACGAATACACCGTGCAGCGCGGCGACACGCTTTATCGCATCGCCAGCGAAACGCGTCCAGACGACAACGTCAGCGTCGATCAGATGATGCTGGCCCTGCAGAGCAACAACCCGGATGCGTTCTACAAACCCAACATCAACAATCTGAAGAGCGGCGCGATCCTGCGCATTCCCACGCGCGATGAGATCGCCTCGGCACCTTCCGGGACGCGCGCCCGCGCGCAGGTGCATCGGCAGATCGAAGACTGGCGGGGCACCAGCGCGCGTCAGGCGACGACGGTCGCCGGCAACGAAGCCCCGGTCGAACAGGCAGCACCGGCGAAAACATCCGCGGAAGGCGACAAGCTCGCGCTGGTTCCGCCGACGCAGAGCGGCGGTTCGGCTTCCACGCGCGCGGGCGAGAAGGGCGGCACCGGTACGGCCGAAGTCGCGGGCCTGAAACAGCAACTGGCTACCGCCAGGGAGTCGCTGACCAGCGCGCAGCAGGAGAACAGTGAACTGCAATCGCGCGTCAAGGATCTCGAGGACATCAGCAACAAGAACCAGAAACTGCTCGGCATGAAGGACGCGCAGATCGCCGAGCTGCAAAGCAAACTCGCGCAGATGCAAAAAGGCGGAGCTGCTGCGACGCCTTCCAGCGCCGCGCCGGCGCCTGCCGCGAGCACGGCTTCGGTTCCCGCCGCCGCGGCCAGCAAAGGCACCGCTACAACTGGCAGCAATGTCGCGGTATCCGCCGCATCCGCTGCGCCGCCGCCGGCCGCCGGCTCGACGCCCACGCCCGCCACCACAGTCGCGCCTGTCGTGCGGCCCAATAAGACGGCCATCGCGAAGCCGCTTCCCACCGCGACTACGCAGAAGGCGCCGCCCGCGGCGCAGGAAGAAACGCCGTGGTACCAGCGGCCGGTCACATGGATCGTTGCCGCGATCGTGATCGTGGCGCTGATCCTGCTGGGCTTGTTGCGCCGTCGGCCGCGGCAGCTGCCGGATCCGCTTGCGGAGCCGGATGCTCCTTCACTGGCCGATCATTTCGGCCAATCGCCCCTGCCGCCGCAGCCGCACATCGACGAAGAAGTCGCGGACGATGCGTCCCACGAAGCGGACGTGTCACCGGTGCAAACAGAGGTCGAACCCGTCGTGGACGAGGTACCGCCTGCGCCGGTCATTGCGGAAGCTCCGCCGGATGCCGAGGCGGAACAACACTACGATTTCGAGTTCGACGAACCGCCGTCCGGTGAGCCGGTTGCCGAACCGGGCATGCCCGCCGCTCAGCCGCCCGTGGCCGGCTCCGACGACATCACGCGCGAGCACAACGTCGAATTCGACGATGTCGAGCCGGAGCCTGCGCCGTCCGCCGAAGCGGTGCGGGTCGCGGACGACGAGGTGACCCGCGAACACGCGACACCGGAATTCAGCGACGATCCGGTAGATACCAAGCTCGATCTCGCACGCGCCTACCTCGACATGGGCGATCCGGCCGGTGCGCGCGCGATGCTGGAAGAAGTCCTCAACGAAGGTTCGCAGGCGCAAAAGGACGAGGCGAAGCGGTTGCTGGAAAGCGGTGCCTGAAACGGGAGAGGAAAGACGGGAGAAGGGAGACGTTTCACGCCCAGCGCAATCGTTCTTTCGTCTCTCGTCTCCCACTTACCCTCTCTCATGCGCATCGCCCTCGGCATCGAATACGACGGCACGGATTTCTTCGGGTGGCAGCGGTTGGCGCATGGACCGAGCCTCCAGGCCGAAGTGGAAGCCGCGCTGTCGTTCGTGGCGGATCACCGCGTCGAAGTCACCTGCGCCGGCCGCACCGACGCCGGCGTGCATGCGCGCTGCCAAGTGATCCATTTCGACAGCGATGCGCGGCGCGATGAACGCGCCTGGACGCTGGGCGCGAATTCGCGTTTGCCGCCCGGCGTATCGGTGTTGTGGGCGCGGCGCGTGCGCGACGATTTCCATGCGCGTTTCTGCGCGCGCGCGCGGCGCTACCGTTACGCGATCCTCAATCGCGTGGTGCGTCCCGCGCTGGATGCACGTTACGTGGCGTGGGAACGCCGGCCGCTGGATGCGGATGCGATGCACGCAGCGGCGCAGGTGTTGATCGGCGAACACGACTTCTCCGCGTTCCGCGCGTTGTCCTGCCAGGCCGCGCACGCGCGGCGCGAGGTGCTGGCGATTTCGGTGCGGCGCGAAGACGATCGGGTGATGCTCGAAATCGAAGCGAATGCCTTTCTGCACCATATGGTGCGCAACATCGCGGGATCGTTGCTGGAAGTCGGCCGCGGCGAGCAGCCGGTGGAGTGGATCGCGCTCGTGCTGGAAAAGCGCGACCGCGCGCTGGCCGGCGCCACCGCGCCCGCGCGAGGCCTGACCTTCATCGGGCCGAAGTATCCGGCAGAATGGCAGCTTCCGCCGGAAATCACCTTGTAGGAGCGCGCCTGCGCGCGACCCGATGTTCCGAACCCGCATCAAAATCTGCGGCATCACCCGCCTCGAAGACGCATTGCTCGCTTGCGAGTTGGGCGCGGACGCGATCGGTCTGGTGATGACGCCAAGCAGTCCGCGCTGCGTTCCGATCGAACGCGTGCGCGCGATTCGTGATGCCTTGCCGTCATTTGTTTCGGCAGTGGTGTTGGCGCACGATCTCCCGTTCGATCATGTTTCGAAGATCATCGACCAAGTGCGGCCCGACCTGATCCAGTTTCACGGCAGCGAGGATTCGGCGTTTTGCGAATCCTTCGGTGTGCGTTACATCAAGGCGATCGGCATGGCGGGAGAAGTGGACGTTC